>CAZIEC010000121.1:3618-7880 GCA_964538145.1 uncultured archaeon | reverse complement strand
TAAAAAAGAGTTAATTTAATAAAGATTCTTCAATAATATGGATTTAACATGGAAAGGAAGATAAAATTAACAAGAAAAACCTCAGAAACGGAAATTAATATTGAATTGAATTTGGATGGAACTGGAAAGAGCGAAATCTTAACTGATTTTAAATTTTTTAATCATATTTTGAATGTATTTGCCAAGCACTCTCAAATGGATCTTAAAATCAATGCTAAGGGAGATCTACAACACCACATTCTCGAAGACATTGGGATATTATTAGGCGAGTGTTTCAATAAAGCAATAGGAAATAAAAGAGGAATAAAACGTTATGGATGGAGCTTAATTCCCATGGATGATGCTTTAGTAATGAGTACGGTGGATATATCTGGCAGGTTTTATTCTGAAATTGATCTAAATACAAAAGAAACTAAGATTGAAGATACAGAAATAGCTAATATTTATCATTTTCTTAATTCGTTCTCCGAAAACGCTAAAATTAATTTGCATCTTAAAGTATTATACGGAAAGAATTCACACCATAAACTTGAAGCTGCCTTCAAGTCCTTTGCGTTTAGCATAAGAGACGCAAAAAAAGTAGTTTCTAATGAAATTCCTTCTACAAAAGGAATCTTGTGATTAAAAATTATTTTTTTAATCAATTCTAACTTTCTACGATTGATTTTTTAGAGATGTATGTTTTTAAAATTGTATCCCATTTCTCAGCAAGTTCTTGTAACCCTGTTCTTAGAAATAAATTAACTGAATTTTTCAAGATCTCCTCAATATTATTCTTTTTCAATCCTTGCTTATTCATGGATAAATTTTCAATCATAAATCATTTTAAAGAATTAAATAATTTAAAAAAAAACATTATCTTGATAATATCTTAAAAACATATTTGAAGTATCAAATTTAATAAGATTCAAAATTTCTAGAGGATTATTAAGATAAATTTTTAAAATCTTAATATAAATATTATTCAAAATATAGTATAAGAAATCTAATTACAATGCATAATAATAAGTGAATTCTCTTGAAAAAACTCCCGAAGTTAGATCTGTTAAAAGAACTTCTCAAGAACTACATGTTTGAAGTCGATGGAGCCATCGCAGTTGCGATATGTGATAGAGATGGTTTTATAATTGCCTCCGAAAGTAAGCAGAAAAATGATCAAGAATCTGATTCGGTAATTGGAGCAATATCCGCTTTTCTTGATATTTATATTGACAGGATTAAAAATGAATATAAAACTAATAGTAATTTTTTCAACATTACAGTAATGGAAGATAAAAAATTTTCTTATTGTTCAATGGGAACACATTCTATTTTAACTACAATAGCAAGTCCCACTACACCAGATATAGAATTAAGAGTATATTCTGAACACATTGCCAAGAAAATTGAGTTGATATTAGATGGTCATGAAAATATTTCGACAAAAATTCCTGAGATCGTGAGGGTTTTATCAAAAACTAGGGCTGGAAAACTGCCAGCAGGTAAATTTTCTGCTAAATTGATAATTACAGGAGATTATGGCGTTGGTAAAACCTCATTAATAAAAAGATTTGTTGAAAATACTTTTCAAAAAGAATACATTTCTACAATTGGTATTGAAATTTCGAAAAAAACAATTTCAATGAGCGAGAATACGGAATTAAACTTCATTATATGGGATATTGGAGGACAATCTCTTAAAATGACGCCCCATAGACACAAATTTTATGAAGGAGCTAGTGCTGCTTTCATTGTCATTGATCGAACAAGATCAAATCCAATTAAAAGTGTCGAGCAATGGTATAATGACATGATCAAGTTTGTTTCTCCAAACATTCCAATTGTCATAATTGGAAATAAGTCAGATTTGAGTGATGAGGTAGTAGTAAATGAAGAAGAACTCAGAGATGTTGCAAAAAATTTTAATTCTCATTATATTTTAACATCAGCCAAAACTGGGATGAATGTAGACGAAGCTTTCTTATATATTGGATACAGATTTATCGAAAAAGTGTAAAATTGTAAAAGAAACTTTATTTTTTATTCACCTATATTATAACATGATACATTTATTTTTCTCAAATTAAATTAATTAAAGGAGGTTATAAAATTGGTATTAAAAGTTGAGTTCAATCAAATATTGGCAACTTGAGATACTTCTGGATACCTCATGGGCTTTTCAATCAAAGAACTCACTTATAAAGGCAAATACATTCTATATCTAACGGAACAAGAACTAGCAGGTCCATGGTTTAGCTTTAAACTGATTCGAAAAGATATTGGCACGATACCTGTTCTGTTAAAAAATATTGAACCCACTCCCATCTATAAAATGGTAAACACTCGAAAAGGGACTTACATTGATAGAATAACATTAGACTTCGATATTAATGAATATTTAAAAAAATTGAATAAAATGGGAAAAATTGATAAAATTCCAATGAATAATGAAGAATCTTTTGTCCGATTATACATTGATATCTTTAATAAGCCTAAAGTACCGTACATAAACACTTTTTTCACTTTAAAGAACATGTCCAATTTCGACCTTGTGGATTTTTCATTATATTTCATCTTTGATTTTGATATAAATGGCTTGAATGGATATGACAATGATTTATCGGGATATGATATTGAAAATGATATCATATATCAATATGATGATACTAATCTATATGCAGGTTTTTCTCCAATCTCTAGATCAACCAATTATGAATCTGCTTTAACTAAAGAATTCAAATTAACTCCAGAACGACTTAATTTATCAAATACATTATATGAAAAGCCAGGTGAAATATTATCAGCATTACAAATCAAGTTTAAAACATTAGAACCATTACATTCCTTCCAAACGGCATTAACTATATCTGGAGGTTTCAGTAAGGAAGAACTCATTCAAAACATAATAAACGGAAAAAATAATGCAATTAAATTCCTTTCACAGGTAAATCGATCCGTGAAATCAGTCGTTCGGAATAAGCAAGAAAAAGCTTTTATTAAAATTAACATGCAAGAATCTCTAAATTGTGATTAAAATCTTTCATTCCATTTGATGATTCAAATAAAAAACCCATTTTGGGGATTTATTTGATGAGAGCTCCGTGAGAGCTTGGGAATGAAAAAATTATTGTCATTTTAAAAGGAATTTAAACCTTTAATTAATTGAAAAATTTTTATTAATGATTTTAAATGAATTCTAAGAAAAATATTAACCATGCAATAATCTTTATTGTAGATGATGTAAGAGCTCAAGATTTTTTTACTTTAATTGAAAAAAACAAATTACCAAACATAAAAAAATTAGTAAATGAAGGAACTTATTGCGATAATTGCATAACATCATATCCTAGTATAACTTATCCTTGTTATAGTAATATTGTTTTAGGAACTTATTCTGATTATTTTCTTAAAATTGGAAGCGGAATTCCAATGTATCATTTTGTTGATAGAAATCCGTCTCAAGAATTAAAGAAAAGATTTCCTAAAATAATAAACTGTGGAAAAAATGGGCTACCCAAATTGAATAAACTAATTGGAACCAATTGTAAAACTATTTTTGAACAGGCAGGAGAGGGAAATTTTTTGAGCTCTCTTAATTTAATCAGTCGAGGTTCTCTCCAAGTTTCACCTAATCTCTTTACAACAGAAGTCATAATAAAAAATGTAATAGAAAGCTTTACTAACCCAAGGAAATTTTTTGAAAACAATGAGCCACCTAAAATCTCAATAGCATATTTACCCTTAACTGATGATATCTATCATAAAAAAGGAAGCTCTCATCCGGATTATATCAATGAATTGGTTGAATTGGATAAAAATATTGGAAATCTTACTGAAAATTTAAGGAAAATCTCCTTATTAGAAAATACTGCTATTGGAATTATTTCTGACCATGGGAATTATGTTGCCAAAAAAACTTATGATTTAGAACCTTATTTCAACGAGTTAGGATTAATGCAATACAATCCAAGAAAAGGAATTGGCGATTTTGATGCCACCATGGGATCAGTAGGATTCTTTAACTTTCGTGGAAGCACTTGGCACGAACATCCAAACCTTAAACAATTAGAATCTTTCAAACCTAGCACAATAGGGAAGAAAGAAATTAATTTGCTGGAAGAACTATGGAGGATTCCAGATGTTGAGTACATGTATTATAAAGATGATGATTGCTCTCCAGAAAAAGGAATCATTCATATTAGAAAAAGAATAAACGATTCGGATAAGTTCTTAGATGGTTTAATCGAATATCAAGGATTTGGAATTAAACAAAAAACAAGATA
>CAZIEC010000121.1:0-3518 GCA_964538145.1 uncultured archaeon | reverse complement strand
AATATTTTAAAGAGCAAGAATAATTCATGTCCAGATATAAAAAATCCTTAATTATATTTTTATTCTTCTATATTACTGCAATCGCTTCTTTTTCTATAATAAGTTTTATGGTGACAAACGTCCCAAGAATAACATCATTATTTCCTGGGGACAACATGATAATACAAATCACAATCATTTTTGGGTTATTTCCTATAGCAGCAATTATCGGTGGCTTTTTTATTGGATATATTCTCGGGCCTTTCTTCATAATAGTCTATAAAAATACAGTAGGTATTAGAATGGATTTTGGCATACAACATAGGGATAAAACACCAAAATTTAATAGGATGTGGAAATCTGTTTTTCCATCATTAATGGCTATTAATTTTGCATTAATGATTGGAACATCTACTTTTGCCAAAGATTTTATTGTGAGTCCCGAATATCTTAGCTCGGGAGGGGCACAATGGCCCATAATAGGCTTTATAACAGTACTCCCATTAATGTTAGGAATTTCTTATGGCATCTTTTCACCAGTATGGTTCCTATTAGATTCTGGAATAGTATTTACTAATAAACGGAAAGTAAAAGATAAAGTGGATCCTGTAGAAGTACGGAGTCTTGGGGGATGGTATCTTTATTTATTGAAAGGTTATGCTGGTATTGGAGTCATCATTTCTTATATAGGATTTGTTACAAGCATGTTAGCCTTATATAAAGATCCATTTGATGCCGGTTTTATCTCAGCAGTAATTTTATTGCCAATCCTGCCCATTATTCTTTCGATATATGCTGTTCCAATTCAAATTTTATTGGATTATACCTTAGAGCATCGAAGAAAATTCATGTTAAGGTTTGCTGAAAAGCTCAGAATAGTTGGTCCACTCGAAGATCCTTTAGATATTAATATTTAATTAATAAAATTTTTTTTATTTTTCTTCTAATCTTACTCAAATTTAATAAGGTTATAATAAAAAATGGTAAAATCAAATCAAATAATTATAGTCCCGGAAACGCACTGGGATCGTGAATGGTACCTCCCATTTCAGGAATTTAGGGCGAGACTTGTTATAATGATGGATAAACTCTTAAAAATTTTAAATGAAAATGAAAAATACACCAATTTTACATTAGATGGTCAAACGATTCCCATTGAAGATTATTTAGAAGTAAAACCCGAAAAAGAAAATGAAATTAAAAAGCACGTGAAAGAAGGAAGGCTTTCCATTGGACCAATGTATATTTTGCCTGATGAATTCTTAATTAGTGGAGAATCATTGATCAGAAACTTGTTAATTGGGCACGATATTGCAAAAAAATATGGTAGGGTAATGAAGGCAGGCTATATCCCCGATCCATTCGGTCATATAGCCCAATTACCACAGATTTTAAGCGGTTTTGAAATTAATTCAGTAATATTTAGGCGAGGATTTGGAAATGAATTTGAAGATAAAAAACTTAACATGGAATTTTGGTGGGAAGCTCCAAGCAACGCTGCAAAAATTTTAGGAATTCATTTAATTTTTGGATATGGTTCTGTTGCTGATATAAGTGTTGAGAAAAAAGATGGTCAATACAAAGCAGCATTAAGGAAGATCAAGAGAGTTGTCTCGAGTTTTGAAAATTATACCGCAACTCCAATTGTGCTTTTAAATAGCGGTTCTGATCATCATGAAGCTCGTCCTGAAATACCAGAGATCGTGGAACAATGGAATCAATTGCATCCGGATAAGAAAATGGTACAACAAGATTTTGAATATTATGTTAAAAAAGTATTGGAATCGAATGCAAATTTAAATACATTTCAAGGAGAATTAAGGGGTGCCAGATTCGATTATATTTTGACGGGTGTTCTTTCTTCCCGCATGTGGATAAAGCAGAGGAACACGAAAATTGAATACTTATATGAGAAATATGCCGAACCTCTTTCTACAATTGTTTGGTGTCTTGACAAACATGATAAATTTCAATATCCATATCATTATTTATTAACAGGATTTAAATGGTTAATCAAGAATCATCCTCATGATTCCATATGTGGATGCTCAATAGATCAAGTGCATGACGAGATGCACACGAGGTTTGATTGGGCAGAGCAAATTGGAAATGAAGTGTTTAAAAATGCGGTTCTCTATTTCACTAAGTTAATTGGAGTTAAACTTTCGAAAAATAGAATTCCACTATTTGTTTTTAATCCGCTTCCTTTTGAAAGAAAAGATATTGCTGAATTTTATTGTATCGTTCCAGAAAAAGATCTAAAAGGTTATAAACCTAGTAATTTTAAATTAGTTAATAGCAAGGGTGAAGAAATACCATTTCAATTCTGGAGCGTGGATGGAGAGCCAAGATATACTAGAATCAATTCTCTTTGGTTTAAGTGTAGCTTTCTCGCCTCAATTCCTCCCTGTGGGTATGAAATATATTATTTAGAAAAAAAAGAGACAGAAACTAATGATGAATTAAAAACTGAAGAAAATGTTGAAAAAATTTTTTCGTTAGAAAATGAATTTTACATGGTTAAAGTACATTTAAACGGCAAGATAGATGTATTTGATAAAGAAAGCAAGATGTTGCTTGAGAACGTTTGTCAATTTGAAGATGTTGGAGATTGGGGAGATGAATACGATTTTTCAGGACCCAAAGAGAACCAGTTTGATCTTAAATTTACATCAGAAGATCTCAATGTATTAGAAATTAAGCCCATAATTAATGGTCCCTCTCATAAAATGATCAAGTTATCCTTAAACCTTAATCTCCCTGCCTCGTTAACCAAGGACCGATATGGTAGAGATGATTACTTGGTATCCAATCTCATTAATGTTTATATTAGCCTATATGAAAATATCAAGAGAGTAGATTTTAAAATCGAGCTTGAAAATAACAGCAAGGATCATAGAATAAGAGTATTATTTCCAACTAACATTAAAACTGATAAAGTAAATGCTGATGGACATTTCTGCGTGATTGAACGCGATATAAAGCTTCCTCTAGCAGATAAATGGACTCAAAAACCTAGAGGAACAAATCATCAAAAAGATTTTATGGCAGTGAGCGATTCCTCTAAGACTGTAGCAATACTTAATCGTGGTTTGCCAGAA
This sequence comes from uncultured archaeon, assembly GCA_964538145.1. Classification (GTDB taxonomy): domain Archaea; phylum Asgardarchaeota; class Lokiarchaeia; order Sigyniarchaeales; family SOKP01; genus SOKP01. The sequence continues at coordinate 438 of CAZIEC010000121.1, read as the reverse complement.
TACGAAGCTCTTTTGGATAAAGATGGAAATGTAATACTTGCAATAACATTATTAAGATGTGTTGGATGGTTATCTAGAGGAGATTTTGAATCAAGACGAACGGATGCAGGACCCAGCCTATATACACCAGGAGCACAATGTATTGGTAAACATAAGTTTGATTTATCACTTGTAACTTCAAATGAAAATAATTGGATATCAGCAAAAATCCACGTTAAAGGTAAATCCTTCAATAATCCTCTTAAAATAAGCTTTCCAACCATGATTAAAACTCCCTTGAGAGCTGATGACAAGATTTTCTTATCTTCTTATGGGTTATTGGAAATATTTAGTTCACAACATGAAGAAAAAGTTCAACCATATTTACCTTTAAAGCATGGATTTTTAGAAATTGATAATGATAACATTCAATTGAGCATTTTAAAGAAAGCAGAACAC
>CAZIEC010000120.1:2529-7914 GCA_964538145.1 uncultured archaeon | reverse complement strand
TATTTTTTAATTCTTCATTTCAAGTAATAACGAATGAGATGGATATCTCTTTATTGATTTTTTAATTTAGCTTTTAATCATGAAAAAAAGTTAATAGAACAATATTACCTAAAAAAGTTTTTAATTCATTCTCAAATAACTATAAAAATATTCCAGAGACGATCTTTCCTTGCTTTTTCTTTTTTGTAATCTTTTCAATAGATCTAATGAAGTCATCAAACTTAATACTAGAATCTCCTCTTCTTATAGCAAACATCCCAGCTTCAATGCAAATAGCTTTAATATCCGCTCCTGTTGCGCCTTCAGTCATTTTAACCAATTTTTTATAGTCTATTTTGGATTCCACATTTAATTTCCTCATGTGGATCTTGAATATTTGTTCTCTTGCCACCTCATCTGGTAATGGAAATTCTACTATTCGATCAAATCTTCCAGGTCTCAATAAAGCCGGATCTAAAATATCAATCCTATTTGTAGCACCTATGAACTTTACATCACCTCTATTATCAAATCCATCGAGCTCACTTAATAGTTGCATTAATGTTCTATGAACTTCTCTATCACCAGAAGTTGAGTCTTCCATCCTATAAGCACCAATTGCATCTAATTCATCAATAAATAAGATTGCTGGAGCCTTTTGCCTGGCTAATTCAAATACCTCTCTAACATATCTAGCTCCTTCACCAATATATTTTTGAACGAGTTCTGAACCAATTACTCGTATAAAAGTAGCATTAGTATGATGCGCAACCGCTTTTGCCACTAATGTTTTACCCGTTCCAGGAGGGCCATGTAATAATATCCCTTTAGGAGGATCTATACCAATTTTTTCAAATAATTCTGGTCTAATCAATGGTAATTCGACAGTTTCTCTAACCTCTTGGATTACATCATCTAACCCTCCAATGTCTTCATATGTAACATCAGGTATTGATTCAATGACTTCAAGATTTTTAATGAATGGATCAATCGAAGAAGGCAAAATGTCCATCACAGCAAAAGTATGCTGATTTAAGGCAACACTCATCCCAGGTCTCAGATTTTGGTTAAGTATCTTTCTACTCGCCCGAACAACATAATCGCTTCCATTAGAACTCTTAACAATTACTCTTTCAGTACCATCATCTAATACGTCGATTATCGTGCCTAATATTAGCGGAGGCTCTTTAAAAGCATTTATTTCGCTAATTAGGCTCCTTATATTTCGCTCGAGTCTCGTCGTTTCAGTTTTTAAAAATTCTTTCTCGGTTTCAATTTCTCTTATCTTCCTTTCTAAAGACAAAATGTAATTTAATTGAGCCTTCTTGGTAGAATAAATGCCCCCTTCCTTGCGATCATCTGGAGTTACATGCATTTAATCATTCGACTTTTTTTTATAATCTTTAAGATCTTATAGTAAGTCTACTTATTTATCTTTTTCTGGAAACTAAAAAGCATTTCTGAATTTTCTACAGTTTAATTAAATAAATTAATTCGTTCTAACCCAACATTCATGACGAGAATTTAAATATTAAATAAGCACTTTATAAACTCGAACCAAAATTTATGGTGATTTTATGGCGAGAAAAATATTAAGAGTAAATATGAGTAGTCTTGAAGCCAGATTTGAAGACCTCCCAGAAGAATATAAAGTCCTTGGAGGTCGAGCCTTAACTTCCACGATCGTATCGAAAGAAGTTGATCCAACTTGTCATCCTTTAGGAATACATAATAAGTTAGTATTCGCTCCTGGTTTAGTTACTGGGACAGCAGCCCCTACTTCGGGAAGGATTTCTGTTGGAGGAAAATCTCCTCTAACTGGAGGAATAAAAGAAGCAAATGCTGGAACTAGTTTTGGCCAAAAATTAGGAAGAATGAGAATTGCTGCGATAATTGTTGAGGGCAAGCACGATGGAAAGGATTATTATTTGTTAAAAGTTACTCACGATAAAGCTGAATTTATAAATGCCAATAAATGGGTAGGACGAGGATTATATGATGTCTATAAAGAACTCCGTAAAGAATTTGGAGAAAAAGTAGGAATCTGCGCTACTGGTATAGGTGGAGAAATGTTAGGCGCTGCTTCTGGAGTATGCTTCAACGATCCGGAGGGCTTACCTAGCCGATATGCTGGTAGAGGAGGATTAGGAGCTGTTATGGCATCGAAAAAACTAAAAGCAATTATCGTTGATGAGACAGGTGCTCCAGGCGTGGAAATAGCAAATGAAGAATTATTCAGGCAAGGTATCAAGAAATTACGGGAAGCCTTGGGTTCTCATGATGTTACAAAACCTGGCGGGGCCTTGAACTCATACGGAACAGCTGTATTAGTAAACATCATTAATGAAGCAGGTGCTCTTCCACAACGCAATTTCTCATACGGTCAAGATGATAGGGCTCATAATGTATCTGGAGAAGCAAAAGCGGATGAGATTAAGAAAAGAGGAGGCGTCAGACCACACTTCTGTAGTCCTGGATGTGTCATTCAATGTTCTGAAGTATGGACCAAGAAAGGAGGAAAAGATCCCGTAGGCGTTCTAGAATACGAAAGTGTATGGGCTCTAGGGCCAAATTGTAGCATATATAATTTGGATGATATAGGAGAACTTAACAGAGCTTGCAATGATTTGGGCTTAGATACAATCGAGATGGGAGATACATTAGCCGTGGCAATGGAAGGTGGTCTCATAGAGTTTGGAGATGGAAAGGGTGCTTTAAAATTAATGGAAGAAATACGCAAGGGAACGCCTACTGGAAGAATATTAGTAAATGGAACAGCATTCACAGGTAGAGCCTTTGGAGTCACTAGAGTGCCTGTTGTCAAGGGACAGAGTTTCCCAGCTTATGATCCCAGACCAATCAAGGGAATAGGAATAACATATGCCACAACACCGATGGGTGCTGACCATACTAGTGGTTATTGCATAGCCCCAGAGATTTTAGGAGTGGGCGGTCAATTAGATCCAGCAGATCCTAACAAAGTGGAAGTTTCAAGAAACCTTCAATTAGCAACAGCATTTTTAGATTCTTCAGGATATTGTCTTTTCGTGGCATTTGCAATTCTTGATATCGCGGAAGGTTTAGAAGGTTTAGTTGAATCTATTAATGGCATTCATGGAACTAATCTAACCGTTGATGATGTTGCTAAGATTGGTAAGCAAGTGATAGATATAGAGAGAAATTTCAATAAAGCTGCAGGTTTTACGAGAGCTGATGATAGATTGCCAGAATTCTTCCTCGAGGAAAAATTACCGCCACATAACGTTGTCTTTGATGTACCTCCAGAAGATTTGGATAAAGTTTTTGAAGACTAAGAGATAATAGAAAATGGCAATACAAGTAAAATTGTTTGGGGATTTAAGGAGCAAGGTGAAAGAGAAACCAATTGAAGGAGCATTACCTACAAGAATTTCCTTAGATGAATCTGGTATTGAACGCATTTCAGATATCTTATCCAAATTATCAATCGAAGAGAGTGAAGTTAGTCACATTTTTGTAAATGGAATCTATTCTGGGAAAAATAAAAAAGTGCGCGATGGAGATCGAGTCGGGTTATTTCCTAAAAGAATGGCATTATTATACAAATGGTATTTTCCTGTAAAAGATGATGAATGAAAAAGAAGATATTACCATAACCGTGAAATTTTTTGCAGATTTAAAAGAATTTGGACCCGCTAAGGAGCAAATAAGAGTACCATCTAATAGTACAGTAGAATATCTTTTGAAAAAATATAAAATACCATTAGATAGGAGAAATGTAGTGATATTAATCAATGGAAAGCCCCATAAAACGATCGACACAAGATTAAAAGATGGAGATATTATTGCGATATTTCCTCCAATTGGAGGAGGTTAAATTCATTTTTATTTTTTTTTTTAGATACATTACCAGTTTAAAACAAGATAATTGTTTTCGCTTACAAGAAGTTAGTAATAAACATTTTTAAAAGCGATATTTGGTTTAAGTCTGGTAATGAAATGAATAGTTTTGGTCACAAGGATTTTATTAATGATCTTTCCAATAATAGCCTTAGTAGTTGGAATTATTGATATTAATAAATTTTCTTTTACTGAGGTCATTATAAAAAATAGGAAAGGTAATTGATAAAATTATACAGAAAAGAAGGAAGTGATAAGAAGCATAGAGTAAACAAATCAATTTATAAATACATGTATTTTTTTATTTTTTTTTCATATATTCTTTTATGTTCAATCAAAATTTAATTTATTAAATACACCTATGGCACTCATAAAAATGAGAAAAAATTAAATTATTTTATAAAAGAGATTAATTTCATTAAACTTGTATTTTTTTTACACTATTTTTTTTACAAATTTAGCTATATTATCCAATGCTTCTCTTGCTTCAGGGAGGGCCCTCAAGCCAAATCCTTGAAAAACATGTGGCATATCATCCCAGACTTCTAACTTTACATCCACTCCTTCTGCTTTAGCTTTTTCATAAAATCTTTTTGAATCGCCATATAGCATTTCCGTGGAGCTTACTTGAAGGAGAATTGGTGGTAATCCTTTCAAGTCTCCCCATAGAGGTGAAATATATGGATTATATGGATCATTATCTCCTAAATATGCTTCAATCCACCAGAATAACCCTACATCAGCTAAAACGGGATCTGTTTCTGCATTTTTAAAAAATGTATCATCCGACCCCGTTAAATCTGTCGATGGAGAAAGGCATATTGCACCAGCAGGCAAGGTAATATTCTCATCTTTTAATTTTAATAGTGTTGAAAGCGTAAAGTTTCCTCCAGCGGAATCTCCAGCAATTATTATATTTTTGGGCTCGTATCCTTCTGATAAGAGCCATTTATAAGATTTTACACAATCTTCCAATCCTGCTGGAAAGGGATTTTCTGGAGCGAGTCTATAATCTATGCTTAAGATTTTAAATCGTGTCTTGTAGCCAATTTCAACGGTTAGAAGCCGATGATCATTAGGGGACCCCATTACAAATCCTCCACCATGAATGTACAATATTACGTGATCATCCATCGCATTGGGAACAATTTGCCATTCGGCTGGGACATCATTGGCGATTACATTAATGATTTTTACATCTTCAGAGATGGGAAACTTTTGTTGTTCTAATTCAGCAACCTTATCACTCATGTAACGAAATAATTTAGCGAGGTATAACATCTCTTCTTTAGTTAATAATCCTTTATAATCATCTAAAGTGCCTTCTTTTCGCATGAATTTATCGTTATACTTGAGTATTTTTTGCCATAAATTTAAGAAATTAATGTTAGGCTCCTCATGTTTATTTACATAATCGAAAATCATTTTCGTTTGCACTTGCATCATTGAATCCATTATTTTCAAAACTCTTTTTGGAACTTTAGATCTATTTAAAATTGTCATTAAAATTTCACTTTGTTTTTTATT
>CAZIEC010000120.1:0-2429 GCA_964538145.1 uncultured archaeon | reverse complement strand
AGTTTCTCTCCATTTTTCCCGTGCGAGCGAATAAATATAGGTATCTATATATTCTCCATTAACATAGGTGTCTTTTTCTAAAATTCCAATCCTTATAAACCCATTTTTTTCTGCGCATCTCCATGATCCTATATTTGGAGCGTTAATATGGGCCATTAACTTTCTTAAGTTTAATTCTTCAAATGCATATTTAACGATCAAAGATGTAGCTTCTGTTGCTAGATTTTGTCCCCAATAATCTGGTTCACCGATTGAGAGCCCGACAAAAGCTTTACGGTCTATCCAATTAATTCGAAATATTCCACAAGTACCTATGGGTTTCTTATCCTTTTTATGAAAAATTTCAAAACCTATATCTGTAGGATATCTCTCATTGGAACTTTCTAATCTTTTCTTGTATTCTTCTACTGTTTTAGGTATCATGTTTCTCGAATATAACCTAACTTTTGGGTCATTAACCCATTTTACATACAGCTCTAGATGTTCCATGTTATAAGGAACCAAATCTATATTTTTCCCTTCAATGAATTTATAATGGATTTTTTCAGCCAAAATTATTGCACCTAAATTTATATAATGATTCGTAAAATTATTTTAAAGAAATAATTTTTTTGTTTCCTCGTGAAACAACAATTTTTTCATTTCAATTTTTCTAAAAACAGATTATTTGCTAAAAAAATACATTACAACATGAATTCATGATCCCTTTTTTAGCCAATCTTCTTTTAATAGACCATAAGCTTTAGCACCATAATACTTTCCATCTACATAAACAGCGGCTTTCTGTATCCCTTCAAATGTAAAACCAATTTTCTCAGCAACTTTCCAAGAACCTATATTAGGTTCATAAATTTTAGCTACTAATCTATTCAAATTCAATTCATTAAACGCATATTTGAGTAATAATTTACCAGCTTGAGTTCCGAGATGTTTATTCCAGTATTCAGGCTCACCAATATTCATGAATAGAAAGGCAGTTCGGTTTATCCAATCAATATCACCAATACCACAAGTTCCGATTGGTTTATTATCTTTTTTATACCATATCTCAAAACCAATGTTTTTAGGGATATCATCAGTTGATTGTGCCCATTGCCTAGCATTTTCTATTGTAATAGGCACTACAAAACGCGAGTATCTCCTACCTTTTGGATGATTTGCCCATTTTGTATATAATTCAGCGTGTTCTGATTGAATAGGACACAAAAAAACATCTTCCCCCTCAATAAATGGAAAAGCTTTTAATTTTATTTCATCTTTACTCAATTTAAAACCACCATTATAATTTAATTAAATTCCTAATTCATTCTTTAATTCACGTGCGTTTTTAATCCAAACATCCCGAGTCACTCCATATAGAAATGAATCATGATATTGACCATTATAAAAAATATTTTCTTTTAATACCAATTCTCTCTCCATGCCTACCTTTTCAGCAATTTTTTGTGATGCAAGATTAAAACTATATGCTTCTAACTCCATTTTCATTAGATTCAATTCATTAAATCCGTATTCAAGCAGAAGAAATAATGCTTCTGTACCGCAGCCCTTATTCCAATATTTAGGCTCACCAATCAAGAAACCTATTTCAGCTGCTTTTTCAAACCATCTTATAAAATTAAAGCCACAATACCCAATTAATTTCTCATCCGGTTTATACCATATCTCAAAATTGAGATGGTTTGGAGGTTTATTTTTCTCATCTTCGAGATATTTTTTTACCTGTGAAGATGTAATGGGAATGACATTTCTTAAAGTTCTGCGAACTTGGAAATGATTTTCCCATTTAGTAAAAATATCAACATTTTCTAAATTAATTGACGATAAGATAATTTTTTTTCCTTCAATGAATTTTCTCAAAAAGGATCACCTTACATGTATTTTTAAGATATTTTTTTTTCATTCATCCACTCATTATCAAATATCGCAAATCGTTCACAATCAAGATATTTTCCATCCATGAAAACTTCTTCTTTTAATGTTAATTCTCGTTTAAATCCCATTTCTTCAATTGTCTCTTTCAAGTTTTCGTCAAGACTAAATATTTCGATATATATCTTATGTAGATTTAGTTCTTCAAAACCATACTTTAGAATTAACCTTCCACTCTCAATTGTAATATTCTTATCCCAATATTTAGGTTCACCTACAATAATAAACATTCTAGCGTGCTTGTCAAACCAAGATATTCTCTCTAAACCCATGATCCCAATTGGAATATCATCTTTTTCATGATAGATTGTAAATATTATTTCTCTCTTAATTCCTCTTGGATCTTCTGATTCAATCCATTTTTTAAAATCCTCTAGTATAGAAGGGAAAGGATTCCTAAGATATTTCCTGATTTTTGGATCATTAAACCATTGAATATACTTTTCTACCCATTCTGATCTTGGAGGTGTTAAAAATATTGTTTCTCCATTTATAAA
>CAZIEC010000119.1:1595-7959 GCA_964538145.1 uncultured archaeon | reverse complement strand
GTTTTAAAAGTATTTGTAACTTCTCTTGTAGCTGCGAATCCTATGAAGGCATCTATTATAGCTCTAGCTTCTCCAGAAGCCGCCCAGCTATACTTGGGTGATATTAGATGTTTAAATTTCTGTTGGATTTCATCTTTTTGTAATGAATTTAACCATAATTGAAAAGCTTTTATGTTCGGATTAACATCTTTAACAAAAGGTAAGGCATCATAAATTCCTATATTACATCCTTCTACGTCAGCATCAGTTCCAATTATGCACATTTTTGAATTAGAAGATAATTCTTTTAACGCCTTTATGTAAGGAAAAGCATATTTTTTAGGTACCTTTTGAATTGCATCAGGTTTAATAATTATATCTCTTGGATTAGAATGCTTCCAACTTTTATATTCCTTGCTATTCTTATATTCAAGAATATGTCCTCTTAATGGTATTACAAGGATATTTTTATCTATGACTTCATAAATTGTTAGATTTTTAGATTTCTTTATTGGTTTAACTGTTCCTAAAGCTTCAGCTATAGCTTGAGCCGCTTTATTTTTTTCTGATATTATTAAAATTGACAATTATCCTCAAACTTTTTTGAAAGTTAATTTTTAAAAATCATTTTATTGGCAAGGTGAAAAAAAATGTTGCCCCCTTTCCTCTCCCTTTAGACTCAACCCATATCTTTCCGCCATGGGCATTTATAATTCCTTTCGCGATATATAAGCCCAGTCCACTCCCTTTCTCAAATGTAAAATGAACATCTAAATCCTTATTTATCGAAACAAATTTATGGAAAATTTTTTTTATTTCATCCGGTTCTAACCCTTTTCCTTCATCTTTTATTTTAAATACATAAGAATCATCTCGTCTCTCCATAGCAATTTCAATATTGCCGTTTAATGGAGAATATTTTATGGCATTTGATAGGATATTGGAAAAAACTTGACTTATCCTAAATGGATCTACCTTCAATTTTATGTTTTTAGCTACATCCACGATTACGTTTAAATTTTTTTGCTTTTTTTGATAATCAAAACTTGCTAAACATTCTTGTATTATTGGATAGATTCTCCTTTCTACAAAATTTAAATCCATCTTTTGAGCATCAATTTTTAATACATCTAAAAGTTGATTAATGTAGGTTTCCAAACGAGTAGTATTTTTGAGTACTCGTTTAAGATTATCTCTTACTTCTAGTGACAGATCTTTAGCATTAAATAATGTTAACTCTGTATAACCTCTAATTGGAATTAAAGGTGTTTTGAGTTCATGAGCTGCCATGCTTATAAAATCAGTTTTCAATTTATCTAGTTCTTTAAGTTCAATATTTTGTTTTCTCAATATACGCTCAGATTCTCTTAGCTTTTCTTCAGCTATTTTCTTATCTGTTATATTTTGTACGATTACCATGTAAGTAATTTGTTCTTCTAATGGGATTTCGGAAACTTCTGTTTCAATCCATGCCTCAGAACCATTTTTTCGATATACTTTAATTATTTCAGGCTTAAAAAAGCCAGCATAATCTCTTGTTTGAATTAGAACAGGAATTTTTTTCAATATTTCTCTTGTTTCTTTGGGATACACATTAAATAATTGAATAAAATGCTTACCTATCAAATCATCTTTTTGATAACCAAATAATTCCGTGATTCGGGAATTAATGTCAAAAATCTTTCCTTGATCGTTAATTAATAAAATTCCCGCAGGCGAAAGGTCATAAAGATGTCGATACCTTTTCTCAGATTGTGTTAATTTTTTTGTACGTTCTTGGACCAATTTTTCTAGTTCTTTATTCATTTCTTTTAATTTTTCTTCAGATTCTTTGAGCTTTAATGTGGTTTCTTTTTCTTGAGTTACATCTTGGATGATGATTTGGATTAAATCTAGATTTTTAAGAGTTATTCGAGAAGGCGTTAAGGTTAGCCATATTTTGGAACCATCCTTCTTGATAAATGAAGCTTCAATTGGGTTAAATCTCTCTGAATTAGTTAAGGCTTTTAAAATATCTTTAAATGGAGGAAGATTGCCATTTGAAAATCCAATAATTTTAAAACATTCATCAAATTTATTACCAATAATTTTATCTTTATTTAAACTTGGCTCAATATTTTTTATGGAAGAGTTACAATCTATAATTTCTCCTTCAAGATTAACTAAAAATATTGTAAAAGGAGCATTTTCAAAAAGATGCCTAAACTTTCTCTCGGATCTTTTTATTTTCTCTTCCAAGTAATATTTCTCAGTTATATCATTAATAATGCCTGAAAATCCAATTTTTTTTCCATTTGCATCATATTTTAAATAAATTGAACTTTCTAACACGATTTCTTTTTGATCTCTTCTTAAATATTTAAATTGAAAATGCTTTCGCATTTTTTCTGTTCTATATACTTCACTATAAGTATCATATAAAATCTCTTGTAACTTTTTCTCCGTAAATTTTCTAAAATTTTGTCCCATTAATTCTTCTCTGTTATATCCTATGATATCACAATAAGATTTATTAACATAAGTATAATTTCCCTTTAAATCTAATTCAAAATATCCCTCTTTCATTGATTCAAGAATAGTACGATATTTTAATTCTGATTCTTTTATTTTTTGTTCTGCTAAAACTCGTTCTGTAATATTATTATAAGTAGATAAGATCCCTAAAACAAGACCTTGTTCATCATGTAATGGTACACGATTAACTTCAAACCAAGCATCTTCTCCATTTGGCAGTTTTAAAATTTCGATAACTTTTTCACTCTCATCTTTCGCTATTACTTCTTTTTCTTTTTCTTGAATTAAATAGATATTTTTCTTGATCCATGGTAACTCTTCATCTGTTTTGCCATAAATTAAATTTGGGCTTGGGAGGTTATTAATTAAAGCAAAATTTCTATTGCATCCCAAATATTTTAAGTTTATATCCTTCCAAAAAATCAAATGAGGGATGTTATCAATTACAAGATCCAACATTTCTCTTGTTTTCTGAAATGCTGCTTTAATATCTTTAGGCTGCAACATTTGCCAGTAACGTAACTCGGGCAATTGCTCTGCTACTTTTTTAAAAATTTCTAATTGCTTTTGCAATTGGCTTGCTTCATCATCAATGAAATCAGGTTTCTTTTTTGCAATAATCAAAATCTTTAATTCATTAAGCTTATCTTTAATACGTTTCCCTCTTAATTCAAATATTTGATATTTTTTAAAAGTCTTTAAATGAAATTGATCAGAAATAAATTTATTAAATTTTAATCCGTCAATGAATTTTCTAAATTTTTTTAAATCCTTAGAAAATATGAAATCTTCAATTTTTTTTCCAATGGGCGAATATCCCAATTTTTCCAAATGTTGATTTAGATTTACACTTTCACACGTTAACTCATTATTAAGAATGTATACTAAATCTTCAATGTGTTCAATTAATATTCTTGAAATATAATCTTGTTTAACATCCATGTCTTTTATTACTCCAAAACAATACTTCAATAAATATTTTTATTATTATTTAACCTTATTTTAATATATAAACAATAGGTTTAAAAAAATTGTTAAAATTAAATTTTTTAGTTATGCTATAGAATAAAATTAAAACATGACTATATAAATTTAAACTAGTTAATTATAGAGAAAAAGAAAAGATTAATCAAGATACATGAGATATGTCTTACCATCATTTGAAATAGATAATAAAGGAAGAGTGTTATGTAAGAAACATTCTGAATACTCTTTTTTCAAACTTCAGCATAAATCATATTACCAAGAACGACGAATGGAAAATCTCCTTACTTGTAAAACTTGCATTCATTATGAGCAAAATGATTGTTATTTTCCAAGAGAAGAGATTAACAAAATTGAATTTGATAGAGAAAAAAGAAATCGGTTTAAGTGTGTACTTTGCGGAAATCGTATTGATAGAATGTTAACAATCATTCAGAAACTATATTATGAAGAGAAATTTAATGTTAAAATACCGTTAATTTGTTGTATCTGTTATGAAACATTAAAAAACGGAACTTTTTTAGAATTTTTTGGTAAGAAATTTTTCATTTCAATAATGTTTGATTTATTTTCCATATTTTTCTTATTTTCTGAACCTTTCCCATTTAATGTGGTAAATTTTGCGCTATATATCACATTCATGTTTTCATTAAAAGTCTTACTGAAAAAAGTATTACATCTAAACATATTTTTACCCGATTTAATTAGAGGAAAAAAATATTATGATAAATATTTTAACCAAAATGAAAAATTAACCTAAATTTCCGGCCCATCCTCGTACAAATTTTCGCATGGTTTCTTGTTTTCTAATTATATCATCAAGATTAGAATTAGGAGCTTCTAAATAATCTATTTCGGGTACAAAATTGTATTTTTTAAAAATATCTCGCGTGCGTTCCGATAATAAATCTTTAGGTATTAATTGAGGGTTTTCACTGAAAACAGGAAAATATTCTTGCCATAAAAGTAGAAATTCATCTAAATTTTGATGCTTTTCAAAAATTGGGAGCACGCCTAAATTGCTTATAGCAGTCAGGGCAATATTAGCTTGAGGGATTGAGTATCTATTACCATTAAATGAAATCGCGATCCCACCTTCACTTTTTACTCTTTGAAGCATGTTTATATCTGTAATTGAATCTCCTATTGATACCATTTCTGAAATTGGAGTTGATGTGATTTCAGAAATGTCTAGAACGGCTAATTCTTTTCTTATTCCGCCTCGCACTTCAATCTCATTCATCAATTCAACATAATTCATCGCCTTATCGCTCCAAAAAAAGCTGTTCAAGTCGTCAATAACTTGTTCTAAAGATTTATTATTTTTTAAGTACTTAACAAATATTTTTTGTATTAATAATTCAACTTCTTCTTTTAAACTTCCATTTTTTCTTTTTAAGTCATCTATATTAAATTGCGTGCAATAGACATGATCCCTTGGAATATTAAGCTTTTTAGCTATTGTAAGTGCAAACTGAGAATAACTCGTTGAAATAATGAATATGTCCCATTTTTTTTTTAATATTCTAAATAATTCTTCGCAACCAGGTAATAAACCTAAGTTTTTTTCGGCTAATCTAATTAAATAAGTATTATCAAAAGACAAGACGTATAAGGGGGCAATAAGACGTAATGTATCTCCTGGTTGATAATCTGGTATTCCTAAGTCATTCCTCATATCAGGAGTATCGATTAAAAAATCATCATATAGCGATAACATTGAGAAAAAAGCACCCATATCGTATTTGGAGAAAATTTGACCTGAAACACTCATTAATTTCTTTCCTAGTTCTCCTGCAAAATCTAAAATACTAATCGGACCTTCTAAATCCCAAACACAAACATCTTTTTTAGTCATCTATGAACCAATAAAAATTCATATAATTACATTAAATTTTGATAATATCGATTTAATTTTATTTATTAAGTGTTCAATAAAATTATTCATGCCAAAAAAATAAGCCATTATAAATGTTAAAGCAGGATACAAACAAATTCATATAGAAATTCGAGATTTAAAAATCTCTTCTGGAGTTTTCTTTTTTTGCTCCTTTTCAATTATCTCACGCCATCGAGGTTCAATCGAATCAAATGCCATTTCTGTTGCTTTTTTGACTAAATAATCCTCATTATCAAGGAAATGACTGAGATATGGTAAAGCTCTTTTATCTTTTATTCTAGCAAGAGCCTCTATAATGGTTAAGACCATTTTTTTATTAATTTTTTCTTTCTCAATTTCATTCTTTAGCTTGTTTAAAATGTTTAGAGTGGCTCTACCATCTCTCATCCGCCCCATTGCTTCAATAATATTTAGGATGACAATTTCATTCTTTTCTGACTTGATTGCACGACACATTAAATTAATTGAGCGATTATCTTTTAAAAAACCTAATTGTTTTGCAGCCTTGGCGCGAGTGTTCCATTCTTTTCCGTGGAATAGATCTCTAATTAATTGGTTGAAATTATCATTATAAGTTTTCCAATCCATTCTAAATGAAAATATTATGGTTTTTTTTAATAATTTAATCCTTTTAACACATGAATTATAGGTTTATAATGCTTGATAAAAACAAAAATAAAAAGATTATTTTCTGAGAATAGAATTCATGTGATCGATTCTTTTTTGGAGTAGTTTTAAAGTGCCCACATCTTTTCTATGAAATAATTTGCCAGAAATGCAATTAACACCTTTTTCTGCGATCATTTCTGCCTCTTCTAAATTATTAGCAATTCCAAGAACACCAATTGCTCTTGATGTGGTCGTATAGATGTTTCCATCTTTTCTATAAACCGAAGCATAGTAGTATTTTGCTCCAACTTTTTTAATTTTTTCTTCATCTATGATGACTAGCTCATCTTTTTTAGGTGAAATAGGATATCCTTCTGG
>CAZIEC010000119.1:0-1495 GCA_964538145.1 uncultured archaeon | reverse complement strand
CTCTTTTCATGTCTTCTAATGCTTCATTCACATCTTCCTTGGAAATAAATGGCATTAGATGATCTTCCATTGAATAGGATCCCATTCCACCCGTATTTGGCCCTTCATCATTTTCAAACGCTCTTTTATGATCTTGCACCAAGGGTGTACCAATTACATTTTTTCCATCAACAAAGGTTTGTAATGTAAATTCCTCGCCATCACATTTTTCTTCTAAAAGAAATCTGCTTTTATTTTTAATGAGATCCTCACAATAATCAAGTATATCTTTTTTTGAAAATAAATGATCACCAAAAACTTTCACGCCTTTTCCTCCAGTTAATCCATCAGGCTTTACAACAATATTTTCCTCTCCTAATTTGTCAATGTATTCTTTTACGCCTTCCATTGATTCAAATCTTCTGCTTTTTACATTAGATTTTATTTTATATTTTTCTAAAAGAGTTCTAGTGAAAATTTTTGAGCCTTCTAATTGAGCTGCTTCTATTTTCGGCCCTACACAAGGGATCCCGTTTTTTTCGAGCGCATCAACAATTCCTACTACTAATGGGGACTCGGGACCTATTACTACAAAATCAATGTTTTTTATCATGCAAAAATCAATTATTTCCCTAAAATCAGTTTCAGAATGTATTTTCATCCTACCCTCGCTGAGATCTTCCAAACCAGCATTCCTGAAACTCATGAAAGCGTATAATTTGGCTCCACCTTTAACTAAAGTTTCACCAATTACATGCTCCCTTGCACCATGACCTACAATTAATACTTTAACCATATTTTTAATCTCCCATTTAATCAAATATCTTTTCATTTTAATAATATTATTAATTAGATTTGATTGAATTTTAAGATGCATATTAAGTAGATGATTATTAATGAACTTTGGAAACAAAACTTAGATTTTAGCTTAAATAAGCAAAAATCTTTAATTATTAATAAATAATTTAGTTTTTATTTACTTTCTATATTGACCGTATTTTTTACATGTATCAATCATGGCTTTTACATTTTCCAACTTTGCATCATCTGGAATTTCTGAGCCAACCATTAATCCACCACCATCAGCACACTTATCTATGATTTCTCTCACTTTCTTTTCAATTAAATTTGGAGTGCCTACTGTAAATAATGAAGGCTTTAGATTTCCTTCTATGCAAATATGATCCCCTAAGATCTCTTTTGCTTTAAAAATATCAGTTCTCTCATCAATATGAAGGTATAATTTACCTTTTGGTAATTCTCTAAAGTAATGCAATCGATCTGTCCAATTAGTATCCATGTGCATCTGAACAATGTATCCTTTTTTTACGTATGTGCTAATAGTTTTTTTGAAATAGGGCCAAAATAACTCTTCAAAATGTTTAATTGAAATGAAATCTGAACTTGCTCTAGTTCCACCTACAAGAATGGTCTTGCCTTGACTATTTGATATACCATATTCACCCATTAAGATAAAGTCGTCCGTGTATTTTTCAATGATTTCGAGAATTTTATC
>CAZIEC010000118.1:0-8022 GCA_964538145.1 uncultured archaeon | reverse complement strand
GATAATAATTTTAAAACACTTTTTACATCTTTTTCATGAATACTTGATTCTAAATTATATTTTTCTTCTTGGCTAATACTTAAAATAGGTAATGTCTGGATTAAAGCCCTTGCTTGAGTCAATCCCAAGTATTTTCTCGTATATTCTGCATCAGAATACTTATATGTCGTTAAAAATTCGCTATCTAACTTTTTCCTAAAATATTCTAACATGAAATTGAAATATTTTTTCAATAATAATTGATCGCTCTTTGAGATTGATGGATTAAAAAACACGTGTATTGGAGATGTTCTATACGTATTTTTTGACACGTAAATGGCGTCCACGCCAAAGTCCTGCTTGATCTCGCTTAATCCAACCCTTTTATCAATAGAACCCGAATCTACTGTCCTCAAATATAATATATTTGATTTAATCAAGTTTGCTAAAGATTCGTTAACAAATAGCTTTCTTGTTGAATATTTATTAGAATTATACTCACTAGAATCAATTGCATTTATTTCCACAGTACCTTTATTTTTAACGACGTCTTTTTTCAACAAGTAATACCTAACATTTATATGACTAATTGAACGATAAGATTGTAAAAACTCGAAAAATTCCATGCCAGCACGATACTTGAATTCTTTTTTTAGCACGTATTGGCGATTTTGGGATGCTTTTCCTTTTTTAATCTTAATTCCATTAAAAATAATATCGGTATCTCCAATGAACTTCTTTTTAGTAAAGAAAGCAATACAAATATTTGTTCCAGTATGTTTAAAAACTTTTGATTCGAATATGTAAATCAAATCAATGTTGTAATATTTCAAAAAGTCTAACCTAATCTTATTAGAAACTGAAGCCCCAAAAATAAAATTAGTAGGAATTATGTAAATCAAGTTCTCAATATTGTTTCTCAAGTCATTCATCATCGCAATTTGGTATAAGTCTTGATATCCTTTATTTTCTCTTTCAAAATAATGCAAAAGAGCTCTTGTCTCATGATGTTTTCTAATATAACCCAAGTATAAATAAGGAGGATTTGTCACGTGATACAAAGGAAGATCTTTATTTTTCAAAAATTCCGGGAAACTTGCTAAATTGTCCCGCTTGATAATGTTTCTTCTAGCAAGCTTTTCTGGTATTCCTTTTTCCATTGCTTTTGAAACACATTTTTCTACCATTTCAGCTTGAATGTCTGATAAAAAAACATGTTCTTGAAAATATTCACATCTTTTATTCTCATCAATAAAATCTAAAATTGGGAGGATTAAATTACCTTCTCCAGCATACAGATCTATCCAAATGAAATCATGCAAGTAATCTTTAATTTTAGGAAAAATGAACCTCAAAAATAATTCTTGCGAAGTTAAATGGATCCCAAGCGTTCTGCGGAGACTTTTTTCTTTTGATTTATCACTTGCATTCATCATGTTTCCTTTTTTAAAAGAGCCCTTAAAAAGTATAGTTCATTTTATTGGTTTTTAATAAATATTAATGCTTTTTAATTTCATTTACTTTTTCATTAATAAAAATTTCTTTCATAGACCATTTGATGAATATTTCCCGTATTTTAAAGCAAGTCTCATAAATATTCTAATATTCTTAAATGGAATTTTTTCATGAATCACTGTACTTGGTCCGATCATGAAATGCCTGCTTTTCTTAAAAGCGTTCATTAACATTTTCACGTGCTGCTTAATTTCTGAATAATTTCCGTAAGGGAGTACCTGAGAAACATCTCCAAATCCAATCACCACGAAATCGGGAAAATTTTTACTCACGTAAAATGGATCGCAACCTCCTTCCCATCCTTGGAGTCCCACGAATCCAGCTTCTCTAAATAAGGAAATTAAATCAGTAACATCTCCATCTGTATGTATTATGGGAATTAAACCCGCATCTCTTAACATTGCATTCAATTTTTTATAGAATGGAAAGAAATCCTCTCTCCATCTCTCAGGAGATATCATGGGCCGTCCCTTATATGCCACGTCATCCAAGATGGCAACTACATTTCCTCGTTTTAAATTAGAATTAATTATTAAATTCAAGTCCATTTTAGTGAGTTCATAAAAATAATTAACGGTCTCGACATATAATTTTGTATTAGCATGAAAATTCTTGCTAAAATTAGTGAATCCCATTGCTCTCCAAGTTCTATCAAAAATGCCATCGACCGTTAATACCGTGTAAATGTATTTCCAGATGGATGTTTCGCAAGCTTTTAAGAATTTATTAAGCATTTTAGAATCTTTAATTTTTATCCAATTGTTCTTAAGTTTTTGAAGAGTATCTAAAGAATCAACATGACCTCCCTCATAATATTCGCTCTTTTTGAATACTTTCTGACCGTCTATTCCAATTTTCACTAATCTTCCTTCCTTATCCTTAATCTTAATTGGTTTAAATTTAACTGCTGGAAAAGAAGGGAAAAAAATGGCGTCAAAGCCTAGCAACAGGGGGGCTTTAAAATAATAATTGAGAGTAATGTCATTTTTATCAAGTATTTGAAATTTTTCTTTATTTATTTTAATAAACTCATCTCTTACATATTGAACGAAAGTAGGAACTCTATCCAATTTTTTTCGCTCATTTTCAGAAAAAACTGCCAAGAATCGTTCTGTAGAATTCATTACTTCGACTTTCTGAGATTTTTATTAGAAGATTTTAACTTTTCATTTGAATTTATTTTCCATGATAATAATCTCTCTGTATTAAATAATTAATAAGAAGCTTCCTAAAAATTTTTAATTTTTAAATAATTTTCTCAATAAAGAAGATTATATTTTGATACATTGTTTCTAAAAATGCCAGAACTCATCCCATTTAGATGTTATTACTATAAGAATGGACAAGATCCTAAAATCTTGCGAAATTTGGTATCTCCTCCTTATGATGTCATATCTAAAGAACATCGTAATTATTGCCTAAATAGAAACCGTTATAATATTTGTCACGTGATCTTGCCAGATAATTATGATGATGCTGGAATAAAGCTAAAAGAGATGATAAATAAGGAAATCCTCACTTTAAATGACAGAAAATGCATATACATTTATGGGATCGAGTATATCAACCCAGAAAATGAGAAAAGAATGGTACGGTATGGTTTCGTGGGCTTGCTAAAATTGGCTGAAATTTTTCCAGCTTCAGATGGTATTTTACCCCATGAAATGACTTTTAAAAAGTTCACCGAAGATAGATTGCAAATAATTAGAAGGACCGATGCTAATTTTTCTCCAATTTTCACAATTTATAATGGAAAGGGTTTAGTAAACAAAATATATGAAAAATACATACATGAGAAACCTTTCCTTGAGACCATTGATAGAGACGGGTTCATACATAAAATCTGGAAAGTTAATAATCCGGATGATATTAAAGTATTTCAAGAAATTGTTAAAAGAAACTCCATTATTATTGCTGATGGTCATCATAGGTACATAACATCTTTAAGAAGGAGCAAGGAAGGAGGCTGCAAGTATATCATGGCATTATTCATCGATTTCAATGATCCTGGACTAATTATCTATACGAGTCATAGGTTAGTTAAAAACTTAAAAATTAGAAAAATAAAAGGGTTAAAGAATGCTGTAAGTAAATTCTTTGATATTAAGGAAAAGTTTTTTGACTTAAAAGAGCTTCAAGAAGAATTGAAAAAATCTGATCGCAAAACTACATTCGGCTGCTTCTTCCAAGATTCATTTTTATTATTTAAATTAAAGAAAAACATAAAACCAGAAGACCACATTCCTGGCAATCATTCGATTCAATGGAAACGATTAGGGCTCTCAGTATTGCACTATATTTTGTTCAAAAAATGCTTAAATGTTGATGAAGATGACATAAGTTTCATCAAGGATGTATCTGAAGGAATTAATCGCGTGAAAAAAAATCAAGGTAATGCTGCATTATTTATTGTTAACCCGACAACTCTAGAAGACATACACGAGATAACAAGATTGGGTGAGATAATGCCTCAGAAATCAACTTATTTTTACCCAAAACCTCTTTCTGGTCTAATAATTCACATTCATTCTAATGAAGTAGAATGAATGTTAAAATATATAAAAATAAAAAAGAGAAAAATAAAATTAATTAAAACTAACTATATTTTTGCTTAAATTCTTCCAATTTGCCAACTATTTCATCTCTCATGCTCCCAATTATTATTTTATCGGGAGATCTTGTCCTAATTTCTTTAGCAAATTGCATGAATTGATGAAGGACCGGACCAGGAGGAAATTTGTCACGGATGCTCTCAATATGATCAGCTAATTGATTGCCGGTTATTGCTTGGTCTATTTTTTTAAAGATTTCGCTGAATAAATCATGAATCAATGCCTTCTTTTCTAAGCTGAGACCAGAGACCGTGGAAGGGACCGTGCTTTCTTCTTCTGGTTTAGAAGAAACTGCTGATTGTTCAAGTCCTTCTCTACCCAACACGACGACATCAGGTTCATATCTAGGATATTCTCCGGCGCCCGTGCAACTGTATTTAAGGATTACTGCATCATTCCCTTTTAATTCATCAATTTTAACATGTATTTCTGACAATCCTTCAGATTCTGCTAATTCATAATTATCGAAATTTATTTCAGTTAAAGTAAAACCTTGGGGTATTTTATCTTTTATTATTATGTTTTCTAATTCTACATCTCCTTTATTTTGAACCCTAACAGATATGGAAAATTCACCTTCAGTTGCTCCAGGTTTGATGCTTTTAAGTGTTTTTAACTTTCTCTTAACGTATCTAACCTTGATTTCTGGTTCTACTTCTGGCATTTTTTCATAATAGCTTCCTTCTACGGGTGAATTTACGTCAATTTTTACGGGCGTCATGTATTTCATTTCAGATGGAGGACGTGGGTTTTTTGCTTTAAGTGGGTATTTCACTCGCAGTTCTTTTCTTGGCATCAAGTCATTTTTCAAGTTAAATAATTTAATTTCAATTAAATGGGATTTATCCGGGTCTTTATCATCAGGTTCAATAGTAATTTTTTCTATGAATTCAGTCCTTTCGGAAAGATCCATCTCATTCATGAATATTTTAATTTCATCTACTTGAGGGGGTATGAAATCTTGAGGGATAGTATCAGTAATGATGAGCTTATCAATTGGAGAAGAGCCCTTGTTCACGACGATGTTTTCAATCGTCATGTCAGTGTTTGCATAAGCATCTACTTCTGGAGGATCAATAATTTTCTCAATTGAAGCTTGCAATACTTGATAAACGGTAGATTCTTTCTTTATTTCACCCGGAACACGGGTGATCACGACAAATAATGGTGTAAAAGAGATTTCAGAGCTTAATTCAGGTACATCTTTTGCTTCTACTTGAAATTCAAAATCCCAGCTTTCATCAGGGTTTAATACTTTATTTGGGTTTTGAGATACGACCGTTTCTGAACCTGTAGGAATCCTTTGGTCCACTTTCACGGATTCTAATCTTACTTGAAACTCAGATTCGTTAATGAATTCTACGGTACAATCCCACATTCCTGGTTGAGAACCCTCATCTCTATCGATACCACTCATTGAATCCGTCAATCCTCGCACTTCTGGTTCTAACATGGTTAATTTATAGTTATTGATTAAATAAGTAACAAGAAGTTCTCCCAAAGCTTTTTCACTACTATCTTGCATCGTGACTTTGCAATAAACCTCTAACACGGCTCTTTGGCCGGGTTCTAAGGATGTAATGGTCCAACTTAGCAATCTCTTTCCTTCTTCCACCAAGGATGCTGTTCCTACATTTGGAACTTTTATTTCAATTTCCTGAATGAAATCGGGCAATTCTCGTGAAACTTTTATATCCGAAACGGTTAAATCTAGCGGGTTCTCTACTTCTAAGATTAACTTGCATGGATTTTCCTTCTCAAATATGAAAGCATTATTAACCTTATCAGGAATTTCATAATTAGTATCAAAGATTTCTGTTACTTTTATTGAGGGTGCTTTTAAATTTTGGATTGAATATTCTAAAGTGAATTCTTGACCGGGATTTAATATCCCCACGTTTAACTCTCGAGATTTAATTGAAGTATTTATAATTTCCTTCAGATCGCAAGTTAAGTTCCATAATCGGCTGTTAGTGGTTGGATTTTTGATTATAAGAGTTCCGAATCCTTCAATTTGCTTTAGTTCTAAACTTCCATCTAATAAGATTTTTTCGCGTTCAGTGATATCTACTACAATTAAATTAGACATTTTCCTTACCAATTGATTAATCTTTTTGATTTAAATAAAGATTTTGAGTTAAATTTCTAAATAATAATAAAGTTCAAAAATATAAATTTTCTGAAAAATGATGTTTTTTATAGATAATAAATATTAAATTCTTAACTTGAACAATATTAATAACCAAGGTTTTTGGAAAGTAATTAAGGAATTTAACTCATTAATGAGTAAATCCATTAAAGGACCAGATTGTACTAAACTCGAATCGTGTTCGGGTGATTGTTGTTCAATTATAATCGATGTTCCTAAAATTCTCGCAGAAGAATACGTGCATAGGGGATTTGCTAAAAAGAGCGATTTCATTCGCAGTAATGAATTTTCCTTTCACATGAGGCTTAATGAAAAGAATAATAAATGTTTTCTTTTTGATGAAAAAATTAATGGATGCTCCGTTCATTTTTCTGGCATAAAACCTCCAAGATGTTGGGTATATCCCACTGGTTTTGAAAATCCAAAAAATGAACCTATTTCTTGCAAACGAACTGGCGGGTGGCAGATCATTGATCCTAAAGGAGCAAGAAAAGCAGAGAAACTGCTCGAGAAATACATCTTTCTCTGTCGTTTAGAGGCAAGAAGAGAAAAGAAATTGATTGAAGTGAGAGCCGGTTTAACCACTGATCCTAAAGCTTTGAGAAATCGCGAGAAATTAATAGAAGAAATAAAATCATTATCTCCCAAAAAGATTGCTGGTTTTAAAGATGGATGGGATTCTTTTTCGGTATTGCCATCTGAAGGGATCTCTTTATCGGTTAAGAGATTTTGTGAGCATTTCAATAATGAATGCACTTATTTGAAAGACAATTTCCTAAATTGTCCCAATACTTGCGATTTAATATCAAACTCCTTAACTGCGTTTCTTGAAAAAATTTTGGTAAAATATGTAAAAGAAAAAGGTTTAGAACCTGATGGAGAGTATCCATTATATAAATTATTTGCTTTCGAAAAAGAAATGGGGCTTCTTGGTTAGTTTCATTAAGACTTTTTTAAAACGTTAATTTGATAAAAGTGTACATTAAATGTATATATCCACATAATACAAGCGTTTATGATATTCTTGTATGTTTATATCATATAACATTTTAAATAGAACATCTGTAATATATTTAAATAAGGATATCAGGTGAATTTTTAATATGGATTACGCCGAAGCTCCATTAATTGATCTTGCCGAGAAAGTATTTTCTGCAAAATATCAATTTATTAAAGGTCCAAAAAAGGTAAAAGGTAGCTCAGGGAAGGTTTGGACTTTCAATGCCATTGTAGAAGACAAGAAATATGGAAGATTCGGAATATTTATAAGAGACTGGAAGAGGGAAATTTCGATCACGCAGTTAAGGCAATTGCACCGAGCTTGCTTGGATGTTCCTGATATTGATGGTGGAATAATGATTTGTAATATTGCCACCGACTTTTCTCGGGATTATAGTTCTCAATTTGGCATTCAAGTTCTTTCCCGAGGATATCTCGTTTCAAAATTAAGAAATAGAGAATTTGAGTTTTAATATTTCTGATAAAAGCATTAAGTATTATTTTTCTCATTCTAAATTATTTTTCATTCCCCATTTTTTCCCATTCTCCAAAAAGCATTTATTTCTAATAAAAGATTTTAAAAACTATCGTAAAAAATAAATCATGTAATTACTGATTAAATCATATTTAATAATATCAAAAATCATCCTATAGATTTACACGATATATTAAAATTACAAATAAAATTGATAAATTCATGAAAATTGGAATACCAAAAGAAATTAAAACGGGAGAAGGAAGAGTTAGTTTATCTCCTTATAATGTAGA
>CAZIEC010000117.1:5580-8050 GCA_964538145.1 uncultured archaeon | reverse complement strand
CCACTACCCATCAATCTTATATCGTTAGCCATTTTTAATAAAGATAAAGCAAGCAAATGGAGTGTTTTTCCGCAGTTAACAATAATGTTATGGGAAGCAATACTTTCAGCCTTAATGGGATTTGATTTAAATTCAATTCCAGTTAGCTTCACTAAATGGGAGAGAGACATTTCTGGAAATTTTTCATGAGCATTCAACCCGGTACCAAGTGCCGTTCCTCCCAATGGAATGTAACATAATTCTTCTCGCGCCGCTTTTAATCTTTTTTCATTAATTTCGAGTTGTTTTTTATAAACTTTAAATTCAAGAGAAAGAGGAATTGGTACGGCATCTTGAAGATGAGTTCGACCAACTTTGACGATGTCATTAAACTCATTAATTTTTTGATCTAATGAATCCTTAAGATATTTGATTGCTGGAAAAAGTTTTGAATCCAATAATTTCAAGGTAGATAAATGCATTGCCGTGGGGATTACATCATTTGAAGATTGACACTTATTAACATGATCATTTGGATGGATTGGCTCTTTCTTTCCTTTTTGAAAGCCTAGCATTTCATTAGCCCTGTTTGCCAATACTTCATTCATGTTCATGTTAATTTGAGTGCCACTACCAGTTTGAAATACATCAATTGGAAATTGCTCTAATAGTTTCTTTTCATTAATTATCTCATCTGCTGCTTTTATTATGGCTCTTCCTAGTTTTTCTTTTATTAATTCTAAATCCAAATTTGCTAATGCACAAGCTTTTTTAACTAATGCTAATGATGTTATGAAAATATCCGGGAAACATTTTCCGCTAATTCTGAAATATTTGAGTGCTCTTTGCGTGCTAATTCCCCAGTATGCTTCTTTAGGTACCTTTAATTCTCCAAGAACATCTTTTTCTATTCTAAAATCTTCATTCATTAGTAGATCACTTCAAGTTTCTAATGGCTAATCACATTTTTATTTATCTCAATATAGAATAATTTTCATATAATTTTAATCTATAAAAAAAATCATTATTTTGAAAAGTATCCAATTGATTGTAGCATCAGGAGAAAAGTCATGATATTTTTTAAAAGCTCTTCTCACTTTAGGAAAAAAAATTTCTAATTTAACTAAAAACTGTTTTTTCAGATCAAGATAATTTTTGCATCAAATATCCATGTAATGGAACCCATATAATAAAAGAAAATAACATTAACCACTCGAAAATCAAACTGACTGGCAATAATAAAGGGTTTATGAGAGAAAATAGAGGATATCCTATATAAAAGATTGATACAATGTATCCATAAATTGGAAAGAATTTGGATACCTTCTTAATGAATAGTTCAACAGTAGAGTAAATTAACATTGATATCGCTCCTCCAGAAAAATAAAGAAAAGAACCAATATCATGAAAGAATTCGAATAAATCCATTGGAAAAATTGCTATTATGAAGACCCCTATTGAAGCTAACACCCCAAAATAAAATGATATTTGAGAAAACATGCGAGCTGCAATACTCTTAGTATTTTCTATCAAAAACTCAGTCAAATTATTATAAAACAATGGTAAAATAAAGCTTACGGTAATCATTCCTAAAGAAAAAGCGATGAATGAATAGTTTGAGCCTACAATCGTGCCTAAATGGCTAACAAAATACGAGAAAAAGTTGAAAGAAGGATTACCAATAACAAATAATATGATAGCAATGATAATCGAGCTCCAAGCAATCGAAGAACCCAAATAAGCAGATATACTTATTTTGTACTTTTGATAAAATGAATCTATCTTACCCATGATAAGTGAAACATTTAACCATTTAAAAATTTTTTACTAATATTTCATGAACAAAAATATTACTAAAAAAAGGAAAGAATTTTTTTTACAAAAATAGTTTTTATCATTACTATTCTTTAATTATACAGTACATTAAAGATTCTAAATACGGAGGGATAAAAATTCGTTTGTTAGAGTACGAGAGCAAGGAACTATTTAGAAAACACGGGATCTTGGTTCCTAAAAATGCCCTTATTTCAAAAAAGACAAACATTGAATTGGAATTAAAAAATTTTAAATTCCCCGCAATGTTAAAAGCTCAAGTACCAATTGCTAGTAGAAAAAAAGCAGGTTTAATTAGAAAAGTTTATAGCTTAGAAGAAGTCTCTACGATTGCCAAGCAATTTCTCTTTAAAAGGGTAAATGGACATTATGTTGAAGACATTTTAATAGAAGAATTAATTGAAATAAAACAAGAATTATACTGCTCGATTATTTTGGATACTTTTGAAAGAAAATTTTATTTAATGGCTAGCTCCCTGGGCGGAATTGATATTGAAGAAATGGCTTTAACAAAGCCAGAAGTCATTAAAAAAATTAGTTTTTCCTTGAATGAGGGTTTAACTTTAGAGAAAGTTAAAGCTTTAGCTTCAAGTCTAAATCTCCAAGAAAATATAAAAGAAGAATTGCAAGATTTATTCATTAAATTATGGAATTTAAC
>CAZIEC010000117.1:1850-5480 GCA_964538145.1 uncultured archaeon | reverse complement strand
AAGAAAATATAAAAGAAGAATTGCAAGATTTATTCATTAAATTATGGAATTTAACATTAAAACTCGAAGCAACTTTAGTGGAAATAAACCCACTAGCAATTACAAGTTTTGGGCTAATAGCATTAGATGCAAAAGTAATTATTGATGATGATGCCAGCTTCAGAAATAATTTTATTAGGAATTTATTAGAAAAAAAGATGACTTCCCTTGAAAAAATAGCTAAGGAATATGGATTTTCTTTCGTTGAATTTGAAGGGTATATTGGAATATTAGCAAACGGAGCTGGTCTCACTATGGCAATTATAGATGAATTGGCAAAACATGACCTCAAGGCTGCTAATTTCCTAGATGTTGGAGGAGGAGCAAATCAGGAAAGGATATATAAAGCATTAGAAGTTTTATTTCAAATGCGTCCAAGGTGTATATTTATTAATATTTTTGGTGGAATAACGAGATGTGATATAGTAGCCAAGGCAGTAATAAAAGCTATAAGTGATTTTAATAAAATCCCTCCATTAATAATTCGATTAGCTGGAACCAACGATAAGGAAGGAATTTCACTACTTCAAAAAGCTAATATTGATGCTTTTCAACGTGTACAAGATGCAATAACTAAAATTAAAGAGATAATGATAAAAAAGGAGGGCTAAGAATGTTCATAAGCGAAAATTCAAGGGTATTGGTTCAAGGTATTACGGGAAATCAAGGAAGTTTTCATTCAAAATTAATGTTAGAATATGGTACCAACATTGTAGCTGGAGTCACCCCCAATAAGGGTGGAATGGAAATTTACGGCATTCCTGTTTTTGATACGGTTCAAGAAGCAATATTAAAGACAAAAGCTGATACAAGCATAGTATTCGTTCCTGCTAGATTTGCACTTGATGCTGTCTTGGAAAGCTTAAATTCTGGAATTAAAATAATTTGTATCATAACTGAGAACATTCCCATTTTTGATATGGTAAGAATAATTGAAAGAGCAAGCAAAATTGATGCTAAAATAATTGGACCTAACTGTCCGGGAATATTAATTCCTGACAAAATAAAACTAGGAATAATGCCAAGCGATCTTTGCCATTTCGGAGAAGTGGCAGTAATCTCCAAGAGTGGTACGCTCTCATATGAAATTACAAAATCCATTGGAGATGCTGGAATTGGAGTTTCTGCTTACGTGGGAATTGGAGGAGATCCTATTAGAGGCACGAACATGGTTGAAGCTGTAGATTATTATTCGAAAGATCCTAATACAAAATTAATTGTATTAATAGGAGAAATTGGTGGCGTGGAAGAAGAAAAAACAGCATATTTCATTAAAGAAAATGTCGATAAACCAATAATCGCCTACATCGCTGGAAAAAACGTTCCAAGAGAGAAAAGAATGGGGCATGCGGGAGCAATCATTTCTGGGAGGCGTGGAACTGCTCAAGGCAAGATTAAAGCTTTAAGGAATGTTGGAGTGAGAATTGCTGAAACGCCATGGGAGATTCCAAATATTATTAAAGATACGATTTAGGAAATTTTATAAAATCGTCTATGATAAAAAAAAATACAATTCTTAAAAGACAAGTTTTAAAAAATTTTAAAGAATATTATATCATGGTTGAAGAAATAAAAGAAAAGATTGAAATTTTTTTCTATTTTTAAAATTTTTGAAAAGAAATCTGGTTAAATGGTATTGTTTCTAAAAAGAGAATGAATTTTGAAGCTAAAATTTCATGAAAAATAGTTGGATTACATGTTTTAAGGGAAATCCTTCCCATATAATTAATGTGGGAAAAATTTATATAAAAAAGGATTCTACAAAATATAAGAACAAACACGAAATATGAGAAAAAAATCAATTAAGGAGATTTTAACTTGGCTCAGAAAAATATTTATGAATATGATGCTAAAAAACTCTTAGCTAGTGAACTTCCAAAATATTTTCCAGAATTCAACTATCATGATAAACTAGCAATTGTAGGTGTTGATTCTGACTTAGAAGAAATTATTGAGAAAAATCCTTGGATAAAAACAGAGAAAGTCGTTGTCAAGCCAGATCAATTATTTGGTAAGAGAGGTAAGGCTAAACTGATACTTCTTGACGCTGATGTTAATGCTGTTAGAGAGTTCGTGAAAGAGAATCTTGGAAAAGAACTTGAAATTAATGGAATCAGAGGAAGGTTAACTCGACTATTAATTGAACCTTACATTCCTCACGAAAAAGAGTATTACGTTTCCATAACTTCAGAAAGAGAAGCTGATATCATCCACTTTAGCTTTGAAGGAGGCATTTTCATCGAGGAAAATTGGGATAAAGTAACACACATTCCTGTACCTATTGGTACTGATATTAAAGATTTCAATCTCGAAGAGAAACTTCCTGATTTGGGAGATTTAAAAGACATACTCATCCCATTCATAAAGGGTTTATTTCAAGTATATGTAGATCAGGATTTTGCATTTTTAGAAATAAATCCTTTTGCCATTACCGAGGATAAGAAAATCGTGCCTTTAGATGTAAAAGCAAGGTTGGATGATACTGCCGCGTTCTTACACTATGATACTTGGGGAAATCCTGATAACCCTATTGAATTTCCTCCTGCATTTGGAGATGAACAATCTGAGGAGGAATTAAAGATTCGAGAGATTGATGAACAAACAGGTGCTTCATTAAAATTAAAAATATTAAATAGGGATGGAAGAATATGGACGATGGTGGCTGGAGGAGGTGCTTCTGTCATTTACACGGATACAATCGTGGACTTAGGTTATGGCAATGAGTTGGGTAATTATGGTGAATATTCTGGAAACCCTTCCAGAGAACATACTGAAATTTATGCTCAAACCATAATTGACCTAATAACTGCAAAACCAGATCCTCAGGGAAGAGAAAAATATCTCATTATTGGAGGAGGAATTGCCAATTTCACTGATGTTAAAGCTACATTTCAAGGTATTGTCAATGCCATACGAAGATCTGCGGATAAACTTAAAAAAGCAAAAGTTAGAATATATGTCAGAAGAGGAGGACCTAACGAGAAGCAAGGTTTGGAATTAATGAAGCAAGTAGGTGAAGAAACTGGAGTTCCTATTGAAGTTTATGACAGGTATACTCACATGACGAGGGTTGTTTCATTAGCCATTAAAAACGATAGAGGTGAAAAATAAAAATGGAAGATTATGAATTATTTGATAGGAATACTCAAGCAATAATTTATGGATTTCAGAGAAATGCAGTGCAAAGAATGCTAGATTTTGATTACGTGTGTAAAAGAGATACACCATCCGTTGCTGCAATTATCAGACCAACCCAAACAGCCGCAATAACCTATCATAAAGCATTTTGGGGTGCACGAGAGATCGTGATTCCCGTATATAAAACATTAGATTTAGCTTTGAAAAAGCATCCTAATGCTGATGTACTAATAAATTTTTCATCATTCAGATCTGCATACGAGACTAGCAAGGAAGCTTTAGAATCAGATACAATTAGAGTAGTTGTAATCATTGCTGAAGGTGTTCCCGAAAGACAAAGTCGATTACTCATCAAGTTAGCAAATGAAAGGAAAAAAATAATAATTGGACCAGCCACTGTTGGTGGCGTTAAAGCCGGAGCTTTCAAAATTGGAAACGCTGCTGGCACCATTG
>CAZIEC010000117.1:0-1750 GCA_964538145.1 uncultured archaeon | reverse complement strand
TCTCGATTAATTGATCACGTGCTCAGGTATGAAGCAAACCCTAAAATTAAAATGATTGTTTGCTTAGGAGAAATAGGAGGAACTGATGAGTATGCCATAGTAGATGCCTTGAAAGAAGGAAAAATTACCAAGCCATTGGTTATATGGGTTACGGGAACTGCTGCTAAAATTCTTCCATCCGGATTACAATTTGGACATGCTGGTGCCATGGCAGGTACTAAAAAAGAAACGGCTGATGCCAAGAATCAGGCTTTAAGGGAAGCTGGAGCAATCGTTCCAGATTCATATGAAGATTTGGATCAGAAAATCAGAGAAACTTTTGAAAAATTAAAAAGCGAAGGAAAAATTGAACCTGTAAAAGAATTTGAACCTCCGAAAATTCCAATGGATTTCAAGGAAGCTCAAAGATTAGGACTCGTCAGAAGGGCTACCGATGTTGTTGTAACAATTTCTGATGATAGAGGAGACGTGCCAAAATTCGCGGGAATTGGATTGGATAAAATAATAAGAGAAAATAAATCAATTGGTTATGTAATTGGTTTACTTTGGTTCAAAAAAGAATTGCCAGAATTTGCTCAGCAATTCATTGAGATGGTGATCAAGTTAACAGCAGATCATGGTCCTGCTGTAAGTGGTGCTCACAATGCAATTATTGCTGCTAGAGCTGGAAAAGACTTGATGTCTTCACTAGCTTCTGGGATTTTAACAATTGGTCCAAGATTTGGTGGCGCAATTTCAGATGCAGCGAAATACTTTAGAAAAGCAATGAAAGAAGGAATGAACCCACAAGGATTTGTAGATTACATGAAAAATGTAGAGAAAATAAATATTCCAGGCATCGGACATAGGATAAAATCTGTTCAAAATCCCGATGTGAGAGTAGAACTTCTTAAGGAATTTGTCTTCAAGAACTTTCCAAAGCATCCGCACTTAGATTATGCACTTAAAGTAGAAAAAATTACCACAGCTAAGCGGAATAATCTTATTTTAAATGTTGATGGGTGTATCGGCATTACATTTTTAGATTTATTGGAAAACTTAGATTTTACTGAAGAAGAAATCGAAGATATTATTTATAGTGAGACATTAAATGGTTTATTCGTGTTGGGACGAAGTATCGGGATGATGGGACATGTATTTGACCAAAAACGCCAACGAGCTGGCTTATATAGACAACCATGGGACGAAATTTTATTTACAGATTAAAACTAGAATATAATAGATATTTTTTTTATTAAAAAAATCCTAAAACCAAAAAAAATTTTGAAAAATAAAAAAAATAAGCGTGATAATAAAATATGGAAGAGCCTATTGAGAGGGCAAAAAAGCATTTTGAACAATTGATAAGAGAACAATTGGAAAGAGTAGAACGCTTGAAAAAGGCAGAAGATTGGATTGATTATTCTCAACTAAAACCAATAATTATTGGAATAGTTGGAGGCGATGGCATCGGTCCTTACATAACTAAGCATGCCCAGAAAGTTCTAGAGTTTTTACTTAAGGACGAACTTGAAAGTGGAAAAGTTGAATTTCGCACGATTGAAGGTCTAACAATTGAAAATCGCGCACGAGTCATGAAAGCCATTCCAGATGATGTATTAGAAGAGATTAAAAAATGCCATGTATTATTAAAGGGTCCAACCACGACTCCAAGAAAAGGTGATAAATGGCCTAATCTTGAAAGTGCAAATGTAACAATGAGGCGAGAACTCGATTTATTTGCAAATGTAAGACCAGTTAAAGTACCTGA
>CAZIEC010000116.1:0-8075 GCA_964538145.1 uncultured archaeon | reverse complement strand
CCTGGACGGCTTGTAATTCTCACTCTTCCGAGTTCTGTTTCTACAATTGCGCCTTTTGTGATGATGTGGCGCCTGCTCAAGTCTTTTGATGCTGCATTACTTTCAAACCTTAAAATTTTAACTTTTTGTGTTTTATTGGTGGATAAATCTGTAACATTAATGTACATGTCAGAAAACAATTTTAATTTAATATTACCTCCCATTACTCGTTGCTTTTTTAATTTTTTTGTTCCAATAGTAGTTTCAATGGGAGGGCGCTCTAATTCACGCTTCCTTTTTTTGCGAAAATGCTTGTATTTTTTTCCGGTATACTTTCTTCTACTTCTTGCTTGACTTCTTGCCATTATAGATTGCCATTCTTTATCTCAAATGAGTTGATATATGAAATACTTCCTTTCTTTAAAATTTTTGTGTTTTATTGTTTATAACTCTTAAAAGAAAAATAAATATAATAATAATAATTTAATTTTAAGTGTAGAAAAATTTTATTAACTAATAAATTTCTTTCTTGAAGAATTATGGAGCCAACCATGAAAAATTTAGAATTGAATGATGAATCTTTCAAACATGTGATAAAATCAAGCACTACAACTGTTGGAATTGTTGTCAAGGATGGAGTTGTAGTTGGAACTGAAAGTCAAGCCACGGCAGGTTATACCGTAGCGACTAAAACCGCGCAAAAGTTATTTAAAATAAATGATTATTCTTGCGCCACGATTAGTGGAGGCGTTGCGGATTGTCAATATATCATTTCTCAATTAAAAGCACTCTCCAAATTAAAAGAAGTTGAAAATGAAAAAGTTCCTGAACCTAAATATATTGCAAGTATAACACGAAATATTTTATTCAGTGGCAGATCATATTATTTAGCAATGATGATAGTTGCTGGTTATTCGTTATCAGAAAAAAAGGGGAAATTATATGGAATTGATTTGTTAGGCACCTTATATGAAGAAGAAAACTTCATCTCTTTTGGGAGTGGATCACCATTTGCCCTTGGTGTATTAGAAGCAGATTGGAAGCCTGGTCTCACAAAAAAAGAAGGTATTGAATTAATAAAAGTCGCAATCACGAGTGCACGAGAGCGAGATGCTGCTTCAGGTTTTAATATTCAGATTTGTACTGTAGATAAATCTGGATATAAACAAATCCAATAATTTTTTCAAAATAAATTATTCTTTGACAATTAAATCAATTTTATAAAGTTCATTGCTAAGTAAAATATAGCCATCTAAATTGTAATTTTTTCCATCCATTATTACCCAAACGAGATTTTTAAAAGCCCGACTAACATATTTAGAATTAGTTTTACTAAAATCATTAAGATATTGCATGTTTTTAATATCTGTAGAACTCAAAGCGGTACCACTAGGATGGGAATGAAAAATGCTTATCAATCGTAATCTCTCATTTTCTTTACCTTTTGTTAGATATTGATTTAAAATGTTGTATAATTTTTCTTCATCATTAATTAAGAAAGAAACTATTGATTTTTTATCAGGTTTTATGCATTTAAATTCTTTACTAAAATAATGATAAAAAAAATCATTTTTAATATCGGGATTTTCTATTTCTTTTATTATACCGAAAATTAATCCAAAAGCTTCGTTTGGAAATGTTTTTTTAACACATCTTTTCATTTCCTCAAAAATTCTTCTAAAGATAATGATTTTTATATCTTTTTCGACTTTCAAATTTAACATTCTCTCCATTATTTTGTAAGTTAAATTTAAATTAATGTCAATGCAGCATTTAGGGAGACTAATCTTGCCAATTCTGGATTTTCACCCAATCCGATGAGCAAAACATCGTTTTTTTCCAAGTTAATTCCATGTTTTAAGGCTAAAGAAGTAAGGTATTCTGCTATGCTATCTGCAACCTTGATTGATTTAATACCAGGAGAACGTGGATAATCTGATGGAAAAACTATGTCTGTTCCGTCATATATTAAACAAGTTGCTCCAAGCCCTCCAACACTTATTGCAGAATCTCTCTGTTCCACTCCACTTTTTATGTTATGAGCAGCATTTTTAATCAAGCATACATATGGTTCGGTATTTTCTGGATTGATAATAAGGTCTTTCAGAATTTCTTTATTTCCAGGTACGATAAAAGGAATTTTCTTTTTAAATTTAATTAAAAATTCTTTTCCTTTTTCTGTAAGAATATGACCCCTTCTTTTAACTTTTTGAGAAATTTCTTTACCATCAGAAGGTACATCAATAAATTTAACATTTTCTTTTAATCTTTTTAAGAGGGATCTCGTTGTTCCTGAACTTATATTTAATTTTTCTCTAAGTCGATATCTTCCAATACCTTTTGGATTTTCCTCAAATATTAATAAAGCTAAAATGATGTGAGCTACTTTAAATGCGGGTTTAATGGTCCCACTTTCGAACATGGGATCCAATTGCTTTAATACTTCCATTTTTTTTCAAATATATTAATCATTATTTATAAATAAAAGGTATAGGTAAAAATAGATTTTAAATCAATCTTATTATTTTTTTTTTCACCAATTTTAGGAATTATAAATTTTATTTTCCTAATTTCTATCAGAGAGTTATCTTACGAGGTTATATATTTGCCCTTAATTTCAGAAAATATTTTGATGTTTTTAAATACAAGCTTAATTAAATTCAAATTTAGCTAAGTTAATTCATTCAAGTTACTCCTTTTTTTAAGGTCTTATATATTAGTATATTGCATGTAAATTTTAAAAAATCTAAATGTGAACATTCTATAATTTAGGAGTAAACTTGATTTTAAAAGAAATGACTCACGACAACGTTTTAAAATTAAAATAAAATATTGTTTTTATTTGTCTTGTAAAAATATAAATATTTAAAAAAAAAAATAAAAATTAAAGAATTTTAATTTAACTTATGTCAAGAAATTAAACTCCATATCATTCTTGCAAAAGGCAAAATGAATAATAAAAAAAAAGATTCTGAGGACATGCATGATTTATTGATTTTCAAAGAAACAGAAGCTCCAAAAGAGTCAGAAATTGAAAAATTACCAGAAGAAACTGTTCTAGACGATATTAAAGTTAAAATTTTTAGCGATCTTAAACCAATTGGAAGATTTTATCGTTATACTTTAATATTTATAAATAACAGTCAAGAAACAATCCAAAATATAAAGGTTACCATTAATTTTTCAAAATTTTTAATAATTTATCGCCATTCTCCTCCAACCTTGCCCTTAACAAATTTTAAAACGGATGAGGGCAAGCAAGTAATAGTTTTTCTCAATGAAATCAATCCTAAGAATTCTAAAAAATTAAGTATATTTTTTTCAACTAAAGACGTTATTGATTCTGGAAAGGTGAAAGTTAAACTTGATATCATGAAATCCTTAGATATTTTAAAAGAACTCGAATTAAATCCCGTCAATATTGATTTTCACCCCATAGCATTTGAACCAAAAATCATCCCTACATCTCAAATTGGATATTTCATAAAAGATCCAACCAATAGAAAGGCAATAAGGAGCATGGGGATCGATTTTAGCAACAAGGAAAATTTTGAAAAGGTATTTCCACTAATGCAAGAAATGATTAAAGCTCAAAACTTTCAATTATTATCTGTGGATGAAAATAGGAAGATCTCATGGTATTTTGGCACGGAACTTGTATCTGGTGCTGATGTTTTGATGATCGGAAGAATAATTGAAAATAAAATTGAATATTTTGCCATTTCTAAGAATCCTGATATTTTAGTTTCTCTAATTGCTTATATTTCCAAGAGTTTTATAAATCGATTAATCCTCAACCAAATGATTAAGAGTGAGGATGAAGTAATCGATCTTGAATGCAAATATTGTGGATATGTTTTACCTTACTTTCCTAACAAAAATGATCCAATAAAATGTTCAAAATGTGGAATTGAACAAGTTATTTGGTGAAATTCAAACATAAGAATTCCTATATTGTCATTGCCTTTTTTAAACTAAATTCTGTCTTTATTAGTGATAAAGCTTCTTGCATTTTTCATTTTTCATCACGATATTTAATATATTTATCAAGAGAATCATTTTACAATCAAAATTTTTTTATTATTTTTTTATTTTATAACTTTCATGATTCCCAAATTAGAGTTTCACGATTTGGTTTTTCACTCCGACAAATCCACGAAATTACTTTACTAATGAAGATCTATCATAGAATTTGAGTTATTATGGGGTACATTAAATAATATCCAAGAACTCTTGAAATTGGAAAAAAAGTGTGAAGTTGCACCAAATCGATCATTTAGTAAGGTTTGAATTTTGTCGTGAAATTTTTTCAAATTTTTTTCAATTATCTTTATGCTTAAACCAAAATCTTTAAATATGTAATAGTTCTTACTATAATTGATTAATAATATTTAATCACAAAAAAATAGTATAATGTTTTAAAATATAGAAAAGTAAATGTGGAGGAATGAATAAGATGAGTGAATATATTAGTTGGTCTCCTATTAGGCGCTTAATGAAACACAATGGTGCAATTATCGTCGCTAGAGATGCAGTAGATGAATTAGTTGATTGGATGGGACAAGCTGCTGAAAAAATAACAAAAACTGCCTTGACTTTAACTAAACATGCTAAGAGAAAGAAAGTCACTAAAGACGACATCCTTTTGGCAATTAAATATTTCAAATAAATGCATTTTAAATTAAATTAAGGCATCAAATCTTTAGTGGATCTTTTATCGCAGGCATCAATGTTGAAAAAGTTCAATTCGTAAGAATAAGCGCCCTTATAATTAATAACAAAATTTTTTTTTATTATTTTTCCCTTATTCTTTATTATCATATAAAAAATGTTAAATTTTAATTCCATAAAAGGACTTTAATAAAGCTTTCATGTGTGGCACGTTTTTTTCTTTAAATGATTGAATAATTTTTGAAATATCATATTTAATTGAATGGAATTTAATATTTAGGCAATCTTTATCGATTTCTAAGGTTATGAATGAATATTTTTTTTCTTTTCCTGGACAACCAAGCGAAGCCGGATTTAAAAATATTTTATGTTTCCAATTTAAATATAAAGGTAAATGAGTATGTCCAAATAATATAATGTTAGATGTTGCGGGATAATCTTCTATGAAATCATTAATTGTCTTGTTTTGATATAGTAAAGGATAATCCATTAGATTAGAAAGGTTCTCATTGTACTTCCTTGAATGAGACATGTAAACTTCATTGTTTTGAAACTTTAAAAATCTAAATGTTGGAAGTTTTCTGATTTTTTCAAGTAAATCTTCATCAATTTGTTTTTTCGTCCATTCAACATGCGCATTTTCTGCTTTAGAAAGGGTTTTGCTTTCTTCTCTAAATAAGATTAATTCGTTATTTCCCAAGATATTGATGAATCTTTTATCATTCAGTACTATTTCCACAACTTCTTTAGGGTTTGGGCCTATTTGAACAAAATCTCCCAAATTTAAGATATGATCTGCTTGAAAATTATTTTTAATGAAATTAAGAAATGATTCTAAAGCAATTATATTCGAGTGAATGTCAGAAATTATTGCAATTTTAATTGAGTTCATCTTTTATCAAAATTTCATAAATTTAATGAGTTATATTTCGTTAAATTAAGATTAAGAATTAATAAACTTTTCTTAGATACGATTAAAAAAATGAAGGAAGTTGCACCCAATATTTATGTAATTAAAGAAAAAGGTTCTTTTGGTGCAATAAAACCTCCTGAAAATATCTACATTTTAGCTGGAGAAGATGGCTTAATTTTTGATGCTGGTTATGGAAAAAAGAGAGCTGTTAATTTTTTCATAAAACAATTCAAAAAATTGGAAAAGGAATATCAAAAAGTGAATAAACCCTTTAATATAAATAGAATATTACCAAGCCATTGTCATCCTGACCATTTTTCTGGCTTAAAAAAAATAAGAGAAAAGTTAAATGTAAGGATCTTATTAACTGAAAGGATGGCAAGCGCGATAAAAAATGAAGAAAATTTTAGGAAATCATTCTTGGCTGACTTAAAAGAAGATTATTACGAAATAAAGAAGGGATTTAAGGCTAAAATTAAGAGTTATCTTCAATCGAAAATTTCTAGCTTTTTTTATAAAAGGATTTATGGTTTTTCTTTTATTCCAGATCCGGATGAGATTATTAATGAAGATGGAGATATCATCATTAATAATGAGAAATGGAAGATATTTCCATCTCCGGGACATTCTCCAGACCATATTTCTCTTTATAATGAAGAAAAGGGGATACTTTTTTCAGGAGATAATGTCTTAAGATCAATAACTACTTGGCTGGGCCCTCCAAATTGTGATATTGAAGATTATATTAATACTATTAAAACTATCAAATCATTGCCTAAACTTGAACTCATTTTACCAGCTCATGGGAGTCCAGTTACCAATCCAAGAGATAGATTAGATGAAATATTAGAACATAGAAAAGAAAGAACAAATCAAGTATTGGATATCATTAAAAATAACTCTAATAACGGCGTGACTGCGGGTGAAATTGTTAAACAACTCTATCCTAATGGAGGAAAATTTACTCATCAAATTGCGAGAGGTTGGGTCTGCTTGACTTTAAAAATGTTAGAAAGACAGTCCATTGTTTATAAAAAAGAAGATGTTAATGCAATAAAATTTTATCCAATAAAATGAAACTTTATAATCATATACAACTAATTAATTTTAAAATTATTTGAGAGTAGAATAATGATTAAGATTGCATTTATTGGAGCGGGTTCTATTGTTTTTGGTGAGAATTTACTTACTGATATTTTTACATTTCCAGCTTTAAGGAATGAGACATTAATATGTCTTGAAGATATCGATACTCATCGATTAGATTTAATATATAGATTAATGGAAAAATATAAAGAACTCTACCCAGAGCTTTTAGAAGGCATAAATTTTATGAAAACAACAAATTTAGAAGAAGCAATTACCGATGCTAAATATATCATTAATACTATTCATGTGGGAGGATTGGAAGCTTTTAAAATTGATTTAGATATTCCATTAAAATATGGCGTTTCTCAATGCGTGGGAGATACAATAGGCCCCGGAGGTGTCTTTAGATTTCTTCGTAATGCCCCAGTAATGAAAGAAATTATAGATTTAATGAAAGAAATAGGATATAAATCTGATAAAAATATTGAAAGAGCAATCTTGCTTAACTATACGAATCCAATGGCAATGCTTACTTGGTATTGCAATATTTTATATCCAGATTCCACAATTGGATTATGCCATGGGGTCCAACAT
Organism: uncultured archaeon; assembly: GCA_964538145.1. Lineage (GTDB taxonomy): Archaea > Asgardarchaeota > Lokiarchaeia > Sigyniarchaeales > SOKP01 > SOKP01. Next base: position 829 of record CAZIEC010000116.1, on the reverse strand, counting down.
ACTGCTTCAATGCTTCAAAGATGGTTAAATGTTAGCCCAGAAAATTTTTCATTTTTATGCGCTGGAATCAATCACATGGCATGGTTTTTACAATTAAAGTATAGAAATCCAAATGAAAAAGGTTCTCATTGGAAAAATGCTTATCCAAGATTAAAACAACTTTATAAAAGTAATCCAAATATGATCGGTGGGGAATTACTTCGATGGGATATGCTGGAAGCTACTGGTTTTTTTATGACAGAATCCACGGGACATCTGAGTGAATATCTCCCTTATTATAGGAAAAGAAAAGACTTATTAGAAAAATATAAAGGTGCTGATGGTAGTTATGATAGTCTTCTTCATGGTGCTTCTTATGAGATGCATTGTTGGGAAGCTTCTGTAATGGAAAGGAAATTTAAAAGAAAATTAAATAAAAAATCATTATTGTTGAAAAGAAATCCTTCAGGAGAATACGCACCCCCCATAATGAACGCTAGAGAGACAGGTAAATTATTTAGATTTAATGGAAATGTAATAAATAAAGGAGGGGGTTTAATCGTCAATTTACCTAAAGAATGCTGTGTAGAAGTACCGATCTATGTAGATTATAGTGGATTTCACCCACAAGGAGGAATTCAATTGCCTACAGTTTGCCAAGCTTTATGCATGTCAAATATAATGGTCCAAAAAGCAGCAATAGAAGGTTTACTGAATTTAGACAAGGAATTAATTTATCAAGCAGTACTTCTCGATCCTAATACAGCAAGTATTTGTTCTCCTAAAGAAGTGAGAGAAATGGTTGATGAAATGTTTGATGCAGAAAAACAATGGATATCTTATTTTGATA
>CAZIEC010000115.1:2553-8126 GCA_964538145.1 uncultured archaeon | reverse complement strand
GAATTTAGTTAAAAATAAAAAGTAATTTTCATATAACTTTCCAAAAAACCCTATTAGAATAAAATAATGGCATTACAAAAAATCACTACAAAAAAATTAATCGAAAAGAAAAAAGTTGGCGAAAAAATCGTTGCCATTACCTCTTATGATTATGCATTCGCCAAAATAGTGGATGAATGTGGCGTTGACGTTATTCTAGTTGGTGATTCGCTTTCAATGGTCGTTTTGGGTTATAAAAACACTTTAAGCGTGACGATGGATGAGATGATACATCATACAAAAGCAGTGAGCCGGGCGGTCTCTAATGCCTTGATTGTAGGTGACATGCCATTTTTATCATATAAAGTTGATATAAAAGAAGCCGTTAAAAATGCTGGAAGGTTTATTCAAGAAGGTGGGGCTGAAGCTGTAAAAGTCGAGGGCGGAACTGAAATGTGTCCCACGATAAAGGCAATGCTTAATGCTGATATTGAAGTAATGGGACACATAGGATTAACTCCTCAAGCAATATATAGATTTGGTGGATTTTTGGTCCAAGGAAAAACCTTGAATGCCGCCCAAAAATTAATTCTTGATGCCATAAACCTTGAAAAGACGGGAGTATTTTCGATAGTTCTAGAGAGCATTCCTTGGCAGATTGCTAAACTCATAACCAAGGTGGTTAAAATACCAACAATAGGAATTGGAGCTGGAGTCCATTGCGATGGCCAGATACTAGTCATACACGACATGTTAGGCATTTTCAAGGAATTCAAGCCGAAGTTTCTTAAATATTTTGGAAATGTTGGAAAAGCCATTCAAGATGCAATTTTAACTTATAAAAACGAAGTAATGGGAGAAAAGTATCCTGATATCGAACATTCATATGACATGCTTCCTGATGATTTAGAAAAAATAGAAAATTGGACAAAAGAAGTGGACTTAGAAGAGGAAGCAGAAAAAATTTTAAAATTTTGACTTTAAATAAAGATTTTTATGTTTAAAATTCTCAACTTGAGACATCTAACAACTTCAATCATTAAATTAAATCTTATCATTAAAATTTAATTTCCCTCTATAATCAATCCTTGAAAATGAGAAATTTTATGAGATTAGGATCATTTTAATACTTTGGCATCTAAAATAATGAAATAGGTACAAAAATTAACAACGAAAAGTTTTCAAGCAGCTTGAAGCACTTTCAAGTTAAACAAGAAATTTATCAATATCAGTTCATTTTTATAAAATTCCTTTTTGTTCATATTTAAAAATACAAAAATTATTATTTACGTAATTTATTATAATTTTATAACAATTACATTTTAAATCGTAAATTATTGGTGATTCAGTTTGAGCGACCAATATGATTACCTATTTAAGGTGGTCGTCGTCGGAGATGGTGGCGTTGGAAAAACGGCTTTAACCCTAAGATTTTCCAGGGATTTCTTTGATGAGTCTTATAAGATGACGATTGGCGTTGATTTTCACGTCAAAACAATTGAAGTAGAGACCAATGAAGGACCCATTCGTGCCAAGCTTCAATTATGGGACACGGGAGGCCAAGAACGCTTCAGTTCAATAAGACCAATGTATTACAGGGGGTCTCTAGGTGCCGTCTTGGTTTTTGACCTCACTAATCCAACTAGTTTCGAGCACTTGCCAAAATGGATTGAAGAAATCAGGGCTAATGTAAAAGCGGACATTCCCATCTTGTTAGTTGGAAATAAAAGTGATTTGGTAAATGAAAGGGCAGTATTTCTAGATGAAATTAATGAATTTACCCGAATATTTAATTTATATTACATGGAAACATCCGCAAAGACTGGAGAAGGCGTAGGCGATTGCTTCTACATATTGGCATGTTTGATGATAGGTCAAGGTGTTCCAGAAAAATTATTAGCGAATGAGACTGTTTACGGGCCTGGAAGAATTACTGGTGCCTCTAAGGGCGTTTCACTTGAAGAAGAAATGCTAGAAGATTATGCAGCACCACCAGTTCCAGAACCATCATCAATATCTACTATAGAGAGTAATCTACCAAATGATCAAATAGATACGGTTTCAGAATATGAAGCACCACCAGTTCCAGAGCCAAATCTTGCCGAAAATGTAGAAAAAGCAATGCCAGAGCAATCAGAATTAAGATTTAAGCCTCCAGATGAGATATTAGCAGAACAAGCTTTCAAGGAAGAAGAAAAAGAAGCGCCACCACTATACTTTAGTGGAACAAAAGAAGTTGAATCTGAAAGATACAAACCAAAAGCCGTACCATTCACCACGAGTACACCCACTCCTGCACCTCCTCCAGAAGAATTTGCTCCTCGAGATGTTAATCAAATTCCACCGCCATCAAGTACAATAACTCCATTTAGGGTTGCAAAAAAAGAAGAGCATCCAAAACCAAGACCTGTTTCTGACATATTTAACTTGGATAAAGGAGAAACACCTCAAGAAAAACCTTCAATCTCTCCTCTCACTCCAAGTGTAGAAACCGAGTCTACCGTGATTTTATCAAAAAAAGATAAGAAGAAGCTAGAAAAAGAGAAGAAAAAGAAGAAGAAGGAAGAGAAACTCAAAGAAGAAAAAGAAAAGCAAGAAAAAATGCTGGAGCAAATGAAAAAGAGTAAAAAAGAAAAAAAGAAGAAAGACAAGTCCAAGAAAGAGGAGATACTGCCACAGGTTCCAAGTTTCGATCAAATTGTAACTTCATCAGCAGAAACACAAACGAAAGGCTCTTTATTTGAAACATTAACATCAAAAGTGGAGCAAAGAGAAACATCACCGGCAAGTCCTTTTGTTCAATTTAGAGCAGAAGAAAAGGTAGAAAAAGAGCACAAGACTAGCTTGAGAATAATTCCTAATGAACCAGAAGAGCCTTCCACAGCTTCAGATTTCGTAGTTTTAACTTCTGATACCACGCCCAGTAGCACGCCTGGAGCTAAATCAACAAAAATTTGCAAGAATTGTGGTGCTGTATTATCTTCAGATTACGTGTTCTGCAATAAATGTGGAAGCAAATTGTAAAATTAGTATTTCAATTCAATTTTTCTAAAATTCAGTTTCACTTACATGAAAAAGGCTAAAATCAATAAAGAATTAAAATTTTTTAATTCATGCTCGTTTTCCACAAATGGGGCAAACTGACCACATCTTTTTAATTTTAGACTTGCAATGAGGGCACACTTTTAAGTCAGGATCAATCTCTGTTAGTGGTTTTCCAAATATTGTCACTGTATCTTCTTCACGATATTCTTTAGGTTTTATTGGAGGTGCTTGTATGGGCTTGTTTGAAACGTAATTATCTTGTTCAACAAATTTTGATCCATGAGCCATCTCATCTAATTGCGTTTCTAAGGTTGTCAATTCTTCATGATATTCTGGTTCAATGACGTGTTCTTTTTCAGGTTCTAATTTTGGTGATGGTTGCTCGACTTTTATGGTACTTTTAGGCGGTCTCTCTCGCTCCTTGGTTTTCTCACCTAATATTGTTCCTACTTTATAGTAGAAATATTTCCCATCGTTATTTTCAACAATTTTCTCGCCATTATTTAGATATACTTCTATGAAGTAAATTATTTCCGAACCGATTGGAACTTCGATTATTTCTGCAAGGTAATAATCCATCTTTTTTTCCATTTTCATTTGGTACCACGAATTTCCGTGATCTGCACTAAATACTAATTGAACCCGATTTATGGATTCATCAAATTGTTCTTCCGTGATTTTAGCAATGATTTTAACATTCTTCCTTGATCTTCCCTCCTCTTCTTCCTTACTAACGGCAATGGCGACGTCCCAAGCGGCACCACACTTCGGGCAATTAGTAAACCAATTAGGATATTCGTATCCGCAGCCATCGCACGTTTTTGTGAAATATCTTGCAGTTTTAATTCCAACTGTCTTTTTTTTATCTTTCTTCATTCTTTCTTCATTTTATCAATGGGATTTCATTGAAGGTTCTAATTGTTTTACATTATTAAAGTAAGCATTTGTAAATATATATCTTTCTAATCATAATAAAAGGTTTCGAATTTATAATTTTTGGAGGGAAGATGGATTCACGATTATTAATAAAATCTATCCAAAATGAAAATTAATGACAAGTTTTTGTGTTTCTAAGAATTTTGTTTAGCCTTTATTTGATCAAGAATGACCAGAATGAATTATTGAATTAAATATTGAAGAATTATTGGATTAAAATTAATATCCTAGTTGGAAAAAAATTCTCTAACCAAAATTTCACGTTATTTCGAAAATTAAAGCATTAACAATGCTTTTTAACCGATAACATTATTTTTTGAGAAGAATTTAATGTTAAGATTAATTTAATCTCAGTTTTTTTGTGGCAAGTTCCAGATCAATTAGAAAGTCTTCCAAGTGCTCTTTTAACACGTGTGGCATTAAAACCAAGCGAATCACGTTAAATTCTTCAAATTTTCCTAGCATCCAGTTTTTCCTGCGCAAAAGGGAATCTAATTCACAAATGGAAGTTCCATTTTCAGTCGTTATGCCAACAATGTTCATGAAGGGTCTTGTAGCTAACTTGATCCCCTTGATCTGTTCGATTCTCTTAGCTAAATACATTGTATTTTCCATGCATTTTTTCACGATAGTAGTGAAACCTTTCATTCCCAAGTATTTCATTATGGCCCAAAAAGCAATAACTGGTGCCCCAGGCCTCGTGCCGACCAAGTTTAAATGCCGAAAATTACCTCCAGCAAGATACGGTATTTCAAATCCTGCTTTTTCCAATATAGAACGTTCTTTTAAGAAAAAACCTCCAGACGGGATGACTCCTAACCCCATTTTATGTGGATCAGCCGTAATTGATAACACGCCATCCACGGAAAAGTCCCATTGAGGTACATCATGATTCAATCTTTTTAGAAAAGGTAAAACAAAACCACCAAAAGCAGCATCCACGTGTAGGAATATTTCTTTACCCTCTATAATCTTACTAATGTCCTTAATTGGGTCAACTAATCCCAAAGCAGTAGTACCAGCAACCCCAACTACCCCGCATGTGTTTTCATTGATTAAACTTTCGAAATGATCGATGTCTAACTCGAAATTTTCGTTTAAATTCGCCTTTCTGAGTTTTATATTTAAAAAATCGGCAGCTTTATCAAAAGAAATGTGAGCCGATTTCGAAACAACAATTTCAGGCTTTTTAATATCTTGTCTTAATTTTCGAGCAATTCTGAGGGCTATAAAATTTGCTTCCGAACCACCCGTGGTTATCGTACCAATTATGTTTCTTCCATTAAATAATTCACCGATTTCAGAAACTAATTCTACTTCTAAAGCAGCCGAACCTAAGAAAAGTCCGGGATCCCCCAAGTTTTTGGAAATATATTTCAAGTAGATTTCTTTTCCAAAATCTAAAGGTTCAGTACACATTGACCCTAAGATTGACCCGGACTCGTAGGATAAATCTCTTTTTAATTTTCGTTCCAATATCTTTAGTATTTCTTCTTTTTTCAAGCCATCTTCTAGCATTTGCCTACATTAAAATATCCGATTTAATTAAAAATTGGTTTAAAGAATTTTTAACGAATAAAAAGAAATTAACATAATAAAATTTTCTAACAGAA
>CAZIEC010000115.1:0-2453 GCA_964538145.1 uncultured archaeon | reverse complement strand
ACTTCTCTAGCAACTTCTCCCAATTCCTCCATTATTGCTGCGATCATTGATAATGGTGGCCAATATCCTCCGTGTTTGCCAATGAATTCATCTACTACTTTTTGCGCCTGAGATAAAATACCTTTAATTTTCATGATTTTACATGTTGAGAAATTATTATGTAGAATTGATTTAATTTCAGATTTAAAATTTAACACATTTTATTTTTATATTTTAGTCTCATACATGAGTGATATTGTTTCATTAAATAAATCGTGAAAATAGTCAAAATACCCTACATTTATTACCAAATGCCCTAAAATGAAAACTTTCCTTGTATTTTTAAGTTTAGTCTATGATTCAATAGAAAAAGGTGTAGTTGGAATGTATTTTGGTTGGAACATTTTTAAAGTTGATGATTCTATAATGCTATTGAAAGTTATCATGAAGAACATCCATTAAAGTTATTTAGTTAAAAAAATATTAAAAAATTTAATTCATAACATTAATCAATTTTTTTTCTTGATTATTGCCTAATTTATCGAAATTAATTCAATTAATTAATCGTAAGGGCATTTAACAATATATGTTCATCTTTTTTACACCCTATTCATGTTTTATTTAAATCAATAATCAAATTAAAACAAAAAAATGAACAAAATTAAAATTTATGTGTGTATCATGATCGAGAATAAGCTATTATTTCTTTTTTTTAAATTATAAAAATAAAATTATTTTGTTGGTGAGTAATATGGTTAAATGGTATAGGAGAAAAAAATCAGAAAAAGAAATAGAAGATGCAACGAAGGTTGGGCCTTACATTCCTCCTCCTTCTCGTGAAAACGAAGTTCAAACTGTTGATGTACCACCTGAATTCGAACCGTTATTCTCCAAAGCAGAAGAAACTGTTGCCAAATATTTTGATAATATGGATTGGTCACCGGTTAAAGGCACGTTAATTATCGGAGGAAGTTGGTATGCTTTATTGAGTGCAGAATCATTACAAGACATTCCTAAATCATTGAGTCAGGATTTAGACATTCTCATTGAGAAAGCGAATAAATTATTCTATAAATTAGCTAAAAATATTGGAAAAGATGATGCAAGGCGCTTCATATATAAAATGGGATTAACCGACCCAGTTGCTAAATTATCTGCTGAACCTGTACACTTCGCATTTACCAGAAACGCATGCGTTTCTTTTTTACCTTCAAATCCAGTTCCAAATGACTCATTCTTATTGAGATATGATCATCCTCAAAGTTTTGAAGCTGATGAATATATAAGAAAAAATGGTCCCACTTCAAAAATACTCATATGCATGTGGAATTCAGGATATAGCGCTGGCTGGTGCAATAAAGCTTTTGGAATTGAGCTTGAAGCAAGAGAGATCTTATGTCGAGCAATGGGCCATAAAAATTGCCGCTTTGTTATGGCAGTAGAATCTAAACTTGATGAGCATGTAAAAAAGACCTTGTAAGAAGGTTTTTAATGTTATTTGTGCAATATTTAAGAATAATTCAGTTTGGTGATAACAATATATAATATTGAGGGAATAATGGATATGACTGGAATAATCTTATCTCATTTCAATGAACATAAAGGATTTGTTCCTTTTTTATATTCCTCCTCCATTAAAGAAGAGGGTTTAATAAATGATATTTTATTTAGGTCTACTCTTAATTTAGTTGGAGGAACAAGAAATCTTTCAGAAGAACGAGAATCTTTTATCGACTTTCCAGATTATCAAGTTATTGATTGTTCCTATTTGAAGGGTGTTGAATCATCCTCGATAAAAGGAGGAATCATGCCAATAATTTTAATCCTATTTACTTCTAATGAATATAAAGTCAACATCTATGCAAATCTACTGCAAATAATGGAAGATTTAAAGATTTTAATGCATAAAATCATACCAAATTGGAAAGACAAGAAATTTTCAAACATTAATTCACTAAAAAATCTCTTAAATTCGTATAAAAGCAAGTATGAAAAATTTTTTACGGGTAATTCTAATGATACTATTGAAAAACAGAGTAAAATGTTCAAGATAGCGTGCCCTGCTTGCTCAAGAGAAGTTTCTATTTTGGTCCCCAATGACATCCCAGAATTATTGGTCATTCCAATAACAAATCTTCCATGCAAGCACAACTTCGAAGCATTTTTTACTAAAGGATCAGAATTTCGGGGTACTTCCACAATAAAAGGAAGCTCTGCCAATGATTTAAAGGACATTTTTGATAAACTATAAATCATTAATAAAAATTGTTAATTTTTTGTGGAATATAAGATAAATATTTTTTTTCTTTCATTTTTTTATACTTTCATAAAAAATTATTTTACTAAATAATAATAAATAATACATTGAGAAAGATTATCAAAAATGCAATATTTTTAAAAAATCATTCTTTTTTTTTAATGTTAATTAAAAAACAATAAGAAATGCTTTAATAAAGAAAGGAAATTAATAATTA
>CAZIEC010000114.1:0-8153 GCA_964538145.1 uncultured archaeon | reverse complement strand
ATTTTCGAGAGAACCTTTGACATGAATTTCAAAAATCCACTTAAATCTTCGCCTACAGAAGTTCCCACGCCTGATAAGATTAGCCCTTTTAGTAAATCTTGATACTTATAAGCAAAATTGACGGCAATTCCTGAACCCATTGAATGGCCTAATAAAAATATGGGCACGTTTGGATGCTTCTCTCTGATAATATCATGAAATATTTTAAGATCTTCAACAAAATCATCCATCGATTTTACATAATTAGTTGTTCCTTCCGATTTTCCATGCCCCCTATGATCATTTGCATAAATTGCATAACCTAAAGGGACTAGTTCATTCACAACATTCATGTATCTTCCAGAATGTTCAGCAAATCCGTGAGCAATTTGAACTATTGCTTTTATATTACCTTCTGGCAACCAGCCTTGATAATAAATCTTTAATCCATCAATTCCTTCAAAATCTCCTTCCACGTGCTTCATCATGATCAATTCATTATTTTTAATAAAGAATTTTTATCTTTTTTGAAAATAATCTTGATATTATTAATTAAAAAGAATCAAATCCTCTTTATAACCTTTATTTTATCAAATACATTTTATTTTAAGATTAAGTTTTAAAATTATTATTTTCGAATGCTTCAGTTCAAAAATTTATATTATTACTAGATTTCTTTCCTAATGAAAAAATCTTCTGTTATGGTTTAGGAATTAGTATCTTTAAAATGAAAAAAGATATATCTTCAGTAAAATATTTGGTAGACGTACCTTCAGAAAGATTGGTTTAAAACCAATTTTATGGACTTAATTTAATGTTTATTCTTAAATTTAGACAATATTAAGTAAAAAAATTTAATAAATATCCTTTTAATTCTATTACTCGATCTTCTTTCCTTTGCCTCGAGCTAAAGACGCAAAAATCCCAAAAACACTAAAAATGGCAAAAGTTAATAAAGCTATCTTCATGCTCAAGTTAAATAATCCATAATAGATTGGAGTTATTTCAGTTGGACCAATTATTAGGGTGAAAATTAAGAGCACGATTTGCATGCTTAATGTTTGGCCGATTAACCTCATTGTAGAGAGGGTAGCTGAGGCAATTCCAAAATATCTCTTATCTATTGAACCCATGACTGCATTCGTGTTTGGAGATGAAAAGAGAGCATATCCTAAACCAAGTATCAATTGACAAGAAATGATATAGCTTAATGGGGTCAATTCGTCTGTAAATATCAACATTATCAATCCAAGGGATAATAATCCCATTCCAATGGATGCAATGATTTGAGGTTCTTTTTTATCAGATAGTCGCCCAGCTAAAGGAGATAATGTTGCTTGAACTATTGGTTGGGTCAATAATATAAACCCGGCTTCTTGGGGTGTTAAATTTAAAATATATTGAAGGTATAAACTTAAAAGAAAACCTATCGCAAATGTAGACATGTAGTTAATAAGAGCAGCTAAATTTGAAAATGCAAATACTTTATTATCTTTAAATAATGAAATGTTTAATACCGGATTTTTTACTTTTTGTTCCCAATAAATAAAAATTATTATTCCAATAATGCTAAGCATGAGAAAGACAAAACCTAGAAAGCTTCTTAATTGAGACATTCCAATCATTAAACTTAATAAAAAACCTCCATATAATATAGAACCTATTATGTCTAGCTTTTCATTTTTAGCTTCTGCCCATTCTCCTTTCAAGGAAATTATAGTGAAAATAAAAGCGCAGCCACTAATTAGAACATTAATGAGAAAAATCCATTGCCATCCCAAATTTTGGACCAAAATTCCGCCAATTGGAGGTCCCAAAGTGAGACCTATATAAACTGCTGCGATATTGATGCCAATTGCTTTACCTCTTTCATTTTTTTTAAAAATTGAAGTAATTATTGCAATGGATGTAGCTGTAACCATTGAAATGAATAATCCCTGAATAAACCTAATAATGATCAACATTAAGGAGCTTATAGAAATGGCACAAATTAATGAAGAAACCATATAACCTAAAATTCCCCATTTAAAGATCTTTTTTCTTCCATGAATGTCTGCGATTTTTCCAAATGGAACGAGGAATATAGCAGATGATAATAAGAAGATGCTAGAAACCCAATTTAGTAGAATATTATCCATTGAGAAAGCAATCCCAATTGAAGGAAGAGCAATATTTATTGAAGATCCCATGAAAGGGTTTAAAAAGGAACCAAGAGATGATACCAAAAGGGCAATTCTTTTTTCTTTGAGGCTATACTCAAAATGTTCAACATTACTTGAATTCATGCTTAGAATAAAGTTTTATCTTTAAAATTTTTTTATTACCAAACATGAAATAAGATATCATGTTAATAAGATTTTTAAATTTATAAATTAAACTCGAAAGTCTAAAATGGATTTATAATTCTCATCAAATTCTTCTTCTTTTAGCATTTTTAAATTGTATTTTCCTCCAATACCAAGCTCTATGTGTACGATTTTTTCCTTGTTAAAAAATTTAATTTTATCTTGTTCTGAAAGATTTTGCTTTAAAATTCCTATCAATTTTTTATAAAAATCATTTTCTTCTGGATCGTTTTCTACAGAGAAAATTAAATCCATGTTACTTTCTATTGGAAAATTAGGTTCAATTTTAGCTCCAGATGGGGCAATTCTCGATAATTTAAAATTAGAATTTAGCAGTAAATTAACTAGTGTTTCCCACATAGAACGAAAAAAATCTTTATTCGGGATATTGGGATAAACCATGTTAAAGATTTAAGAATTTTAGTATTAAAAACTTATTTATTTTCTTTATATTGTTATTTTTCCCAGGATTTCATGACAACATGTGTATTGGACATTTTAATGCCTTCAATGAGGTCGATCTTTTTTGCGAATATTTCATACAATTCTTCAGAGGTTTCTGTAATAATTTCTATTAAAATATCATATTCCCCAGTTAAAGACATGATTTGTTTAATTTGAGGGATTTTTTTAAGTTCCTCAATGACTTTTTCAATCACGCTTATTCCAAGCTTGCATAAAATTATTGCTTTAAGTGGCATCGTTATTTTAATTATATTTAATTTAAGGTTGTAATTCGATTATTTTATTAATAAAAAGGATTTTAATATTAATAATTTCTGATAATGTTCTTAGTCTATTATTTATTAAGTAATAAAATTCTCTGATATTATTTGTCTTTACATTTAAAATTAAATCATGGGTGCCAGTTATGGAATTTACTTGAAAGATGCCATTATACTTCAATAATTTTACAGGAATATTTTCCATGGCTCCTTTTTCGAGATTTATTAAGAGGATGGCTTGTACTAGATTCTTAGTTTCATGAGCATGCCTAATGATAATTGCAATAACCAATAAAAAGATGGTAATGATTAATATTTCAATTGGAAAATATTCATTTACCAGTAATACTGCAAGAATCAAGGACCCCATTGGGTCTATTAAGTTCAAAATACTATTCCATTGTGAATATGTTAAAGAAGTAGAACGCCAATTAGCATTTGCAAAATAAACTAAAATATATGGAATAATTGTAGAAAAAATAACAAGAAGTTGGATTTCCCACCTCAAGAAAATTGAACTAATATTCTGAAGCTCTGAAAAAAATAATAAGGTTTCTTGGGTAATGTCTGTTTCAAAAGGTATGATAAGTATAATTGTTAGGAATATAAACATTAAAAAAATTCCCGTGAGAAATGAAATCGATATTTTTAATAATGAACGAGGTACTTTATAGAGTTTATTTTTATTTATTAATTCGGCTTCTATTTTAGAAAGCGTATCTTTATTGATGGCAATGTAGAGAAATGAGATGCTCACACTAAATAGGATCATGTATATGGTTGCATTTAAGGAAATTGGACTCCCAATGATTAAAGAGCCTGTAATAGCTACTTCAAGAATGAGTATTGAAGTGAAAACTAATATGATAATGTAAATCACCTTAAAAACATCAAATTTTTCCGAATACGTACTTTTTTCATAAATGGCAATTATAACAATACTTAAGAGAAACCCAATTATCGTAAATGTTATTGAAGTTAATTTTATGGTCAAAAAAAAGAAAATTAATTGAAGTATAATGCCAAAAAATCCAATGGCTGTAAAATAAGATATATTTCTTGCTCTAAAAAATCTTTTATTTTTATGTTTTAAAAAATGTAATATTAATTTAAGGGATATTTTTTCATTTTTGGTAAGTCTATTATTATATATAATTAAAATTAATGCAATTATCATTAATACAATCCCAGAAATAAAAAATCTCAGAAATATGATTGATAAAATTGAAACTTCATTAAATAATGGATAAGCTAATATTGGAACGAAGCTCCACAATATATTTGCTAAAAGAATGTGAAAAATTAATTTGTTTGCCAAGTTTAATCACGAATTAAATCCATTATATTTCAAAAACTTCCCAAATTAAATCAATTATCTCAAAGAAATTTATTATTATTTGAATAGTTTGTTATATTTTTTAAATTGAACTTAACAATACTGAAATTCTAAATGAAAAAAAAATAATTAATTGTAATTTCATTATATATTTAACGAGAACAATTTCTACCAAAACTCTTTTATAAAAATTTATTTGAATTATTTTTGAAAATGTTAAAAAAGAAAAAAGAAGATTTTAGGAAAATTTCAAGTGATTTTCAAGAAAGGATAAATTTTATAAAAAGAATCCCAAGTGATGTTGCTACAAAATTATTTTTCGAATTATGTGATTTTCATTTACATAATTATATAGCTACAGAAAAAAAGAGATTTCCTGAAAAATCTATTAAAGAAATTGTTATTAAAATGCATGAAAGGCATGATAAATTAAAAAAGATTGAAAGAGAAAGATGGAACTTAATTATAAAAAAGCTATTAAACAAGTAATAAAATTTTTAGAGAAAATAGAAAAGAAATTTGGAATAAAATATTATTTAGTTGGAGGAATACTAGCAAGTCTTTATTCTGATATTAGAGCGACAGAAGATATTGATTTTGTTACTGATCTTGCTTCTACAAGAAATGAACTTAATTTTTATGTTGAATTACTAAAAGATAATGGATTCTTTCCCTTTCAAGATTGGAAATCTGCTGTAATGCTTTGTAAGGAAAATTCTTTGCTACAATTATTAGATCGTCAGCAATTAATTAAGTTAGATAATTATATCATTCTAACACCTTTAGATATTCAAAACAAATATTTAATACTTAATTATTTGGGCTTAAAAAACAGAAAAAGGTTAAATCTCGGTGGAATAAAATGCTGGGTAGCATCTAAAGAAGATTTTATTTTAGGAAAGCTTTTATATGGAGGATGGCAAGATTATCATGATGCACTAGGATGTTGGTTTCGATTTAAAAATGAAATAAATACAATTTATCTAGAGAAAAATAGTAAGAAATTAGGAATTCACGAAAAGTATGAATTATTAAAATCAGGAATAAGAGATCCAGACGATTTTTTTTAAATTTAAGGATTTTTAAGAATTTTTTTATTCTTATTGGAAGATTGTCCATATTTTTAAACATTTCATTCAAATGAAATTTAATATAGAATAATACCTCAAATCACCATTATTTTTAAAATTCAATAAATATTAATTAATGTTTCATGAAAAAATTTAAACAAAAATAATTAATATATCTCACAATAATTAATTTAAGAGAATAAAGAAAGTGAAAAATTCATGCCTAGTTCAAAAGATTTCATGAAAATGGATGAAGAGTATTGCGCACATAATTATCATCCCATTCCAGTAGTCATAAGTAAAGCAGAAGGGATATGGGTACATGATCCTGAAGGGAATAGATACATGGATTGCCTATCGGCATATTCAAGCATGAATACCGGACATAGGCATCCAGATATCATTAATGCACTAAAAGAGCAAGCAGATAAGGTTACTCTTACTTCCAGAGCATTTCACAATGATGTAATGGGTCCTTTTCTGAAAAAATTATGTGAAGTTGTGGGCCCACACGTGAATGATCCAACTAATTCTGGAATTATAGCATTACCTATGAATACAGGAACAGAAGCAGTTGAAACTGGATTAAAAGTCGCTAGAGCTTGGGGCTATATTAAAAAGAAAATCCCAAAGAATCAAGCAGTCATTATTACTTGCATGAACAATTTTCATGGCAGATCCATTACAATTGTTGGGTTTAGCACGGATGTTTCAGCTGTACGATATTATGGAAATTTTGGGCCATACACTCCTGGTTTTGTTACAATCCCATATGGTAGTGCTGAAGATTTAGAGGCTGCCATCCTTGAAATTGGTCCAGAAAGAGTTGCTGGATTCCTTGTGGAACCCATTCAAGGTGAAGCCGGCGTTCGCGTCCCTCCCGAAGGATATTTGAAAAAAGTAAGGGAAATCTGTACAAAATACAATGTTTTAATGATTGCAGATGAAATTCAAACAGGTTTTGGTCGAACTGGTGCTTTATTTGCTTGTGATCATGAAAATGTCAAGCCAGATGTATTCTTATTGGGAAAAGCACTGGGTGGCGGTGTATATCCTGTATCAGCAGTGGTAACTACAAAAGAAATCATGGGTCCAGATGTAATTAAACCTGGTACACATGGTTCTACTTTCGGAGGCAATCCTTTAGCGTGTGCAGTGGGATTAAAATCTCTTGAAATTCATATTGAAGATCATCTAGCAGAAAGAGCAAAAGTTTTTGGTGCACGTTTTAAACAAGGGTTAGAACGAATTGCTAAAATGAACACAATAATACCAATTAAGGAAGTACGAGGAAAAGGGCTTCTTTTAGCCGTGGAATTTGAATCAGATGCCAGACCGTTGGTAGAAAAATTAAAAGATAATGGCATTTTAGCAAAGGAAACCCATTCAACTACAATACGTTTTGCTCCTCCATTAATCATAATGATGGAAGATATCGATTGGGCTTTAAAAGTAATTGAGCGCGTTTTTACAGAGAAATCAAAATAATTTTCTTAATATTTTTCAATTTAAATTCTAAATTTTTTTTAATTAATGTTAGCACTTGTTTTTTAGTACGTGTAATGTTTTTCATGGCTTAATTCTTAAATTAAAGGATGAGGATTTCATTTTCAGTTAAAAAACGATTGAGATTTAAGAAAAGGTAAAGTTTTTAGATCTGGATTATTTAAAATAAAAACTGTTTTAATTATTATTATTAATGAAATCAATATCTTTAATAATAATTAAAAAAATTATCTATTAATTTAAAATAAGATTAAAGCGTGATTAAGATGGGAGATCCTTTAACTTGTATTTTTGATGTAGGGACTACTGGTGCTCGCACGGTCATATTTGACACGAATGGAAAAGAGATTGCGAAGGCTTACGAAGAATATCCTAGCGTGAAACAACCCGTTGGAATCTCAGAACAAGATCCTAAAATTTGGTGGAATGCTGTAAAACATACTTGCAATGAAGTTGTAAAAAAAATTAACCCTAATGATATCGTAGCAATTACAGCCACTTTTTTAAGAGAAACTTTAACATTTTTAGATAAGGATTTAAATGTTCTTCATCCAGCAATGACGTGGTTGGATGAAAGAGAAGAAACCAGTGCCAAGGATTGGACCAAGGAAGATGGCTTGAGAAGGGCAATACCGAAAGTTTTATGGATGAAAAAGAATAAGCCAGAAATTTTTAACAACTGTTTCAAGTTAGCTTTTGTTGATACCTATTTTTTTGTTAAAATGTGTAATGAAGTAGTAACCGACCCAACAAATGCAATTTTTGCCATTCTTAATTTTGATACATTAAGTTGGGATGAAAACTTATCAGATAGGTATGAAATACCAGTAGATATGTGGCCAGACATAAAGTTCCCGGGAGATGTTGTAGGCGAGCTTAATACTGAAGCTGCAAGCGAATTAGGATTACCTAATAATTTACCCGTAATTATGGGAGGAGGAGATCAACAATGTGCAGCTTTAGGATTAGGCGCCTTAAATCCGGGACAAGCAAAAATAACCATGGGAACTGGAACCTTCGTGGATTATATAGTTGAAAAACCAATAAAACCAGCAGGAGATATTCCAATTTTCACTTTTCCATCTCCCGTCAAGGGATTGTGGATGATAGAAGGAGCGATGCCAGGTACTGGAACAATAATGAAATGGTTCAAGGATAATTTCTCACAACTTCAAGTAAAAGAATGTATCGA
>CAZIEC010000113.1:0-8180 GCA_964538145.1 uncultured archaeon | reverse complement strand
GTAAAGCAAGATCTTAAATACACTCTCTCTGCGATTAAGGACTTAATTTAAATAAATAAATTATTTTTATTGACGTTTTAAGAGTTTATTTTATTAAATTTAAAACTACTTTTTTTTAAAAACTTAAGGTAAATAGTAATTTTTCACGTGTTAAAGTAATTTTTAAACTCATTCAATAGCTTAAAATAAAAATAATAAAGTCAAGGTAATCTATTCAAACCATTTTGGGATGCTGTTTTGATTGGTTTAAGAACCACGCACACGCGTTCCACGCTCTTGACATCACTTCTTCCTCTAAAATTTTCTATTAAAGCATCTAATTCTGTTATCTCAGGAACATTTACTTTAATGAGTATTCCGCATTCGCCAGCTAAAAAATACACTTCCTCGCATTGAGGTAATAATTGAGTCTCTCGCAATAACTCTTTTATTTCAGATTGATTTTTAGGCATCAGCGTGATAAAAGCTATTATGCACCTCTCGTCTTCTCGACAAATTTTTATTGTGAATTTCTCGATTATCCCTTCTTGTTGCATTCGAATTACTCTTTTTCTAACCGTTGATTCCGATAAACCAATCTCTTCAGCTATTTCTCTATATGGTCGCCTTGAATCTTCAATCAGCATCTCCAAAATGCGCCTATCTTTTTCATCTAAATTTTTCATATTCGGCCCTTATATTTTAATATTTATATTATTTTTAGATATTTCCAATTTTTAAAAAAAAATTATAAAATTTAAATAAAATCTTCCAATTTGTTCAGATTAATAATGATTAATATGAATCTCTTTCATGCAATTTTATGGACGTACTCTGGGAAATCTTTTAGAAGTGGAGAGAATAATCTCTCATAATGTACTGCCATGACGTGGATTCCTGCAGCTTTGGTGGTCTTTTTAATTTCTTTAATGAATGGTTCAAAGAATTCAATATTAATTTTATCGATTACTTCTTTTTGCTTCTTCTTGTCATCTTTATAATCTTTCTTAGCACTCTTCAAGGCTTTCAATAGATCTTTTGGTACAGAAACTCCTGGAATGTATTTGTCAAAATAACTGGCAATTCCATAATTTTTTAATGGAAATAAACCCAATAGAACAGGTGTATTGTATTTTTCTAATTCCTTGAGAAATTCTTTAGCATCATCAATATCAAAAGCAGTCTGGGTTTGAATGAAATCAACTCCTACTTCAACTTTTCGACCCACTTTCAAAATTTCAGGTTCTCTTGGATTAGAATTAGGATTTGCAGCACATCCGATATTCAATTCTAATTTTCCACCCTCAATAGGATTGCCCTCTAAGTCTGTACCTTCATCAACCATTTTTGATATTAATTCAATAAATTGAGTAGAATCTAAATCATATACTGGTCGAGCATTTCGATTATCTCCTAAAGCAGTATGGTCTCCTGTTAAAGTAAGAATATTCTTAAGTCCAAGAACAGCACCAGCTAGAACATCACCGAATAATGCTATGCGATTTCTATCTCGGACAGTCATCTGCCAGACAGCTTCTAACCCAACTTTTTCTTGAACTAAATAACTTGGTACCAAGGAATTTATGTAGGCATCGCCTTGTGGTCCATCAGTTACATTTGCGGCTATTATCTTCCCAGTTTTCTTCATTTCCTCTGCAGAATGGAGTATAGGAGTCAAATCATACATTTTAGTTGGCTCTAATTCACCTGTAAAGACAAAATGCCCTTCTTTGACGGCTTTCATCAATTTACTATAAGCTGGTCTCTTACTCATTTAGCCTTTCGCCTCCTCTGTTGATTCTTCTTCATTATCATAAGGTTTATTTATTTCAATAAATCTAGGACTTGACCAAAGCCTGTAATTACGTGGAGGTCTATATTTCGTGAACAAATCTAATCGATTAAATTGCTTTAAACGAGCCCAGATTTTTACCCAAGCACAATCATGAACATAACCTCCTACCTCACATTTTCCTTCGACTTGACCTCCACAAGGTCCGTTGCTTAAATTTTTAGCACATCCTGCCATTGGACATACGCCACCAGTATATCCAAGAAGACATTCTCCACAAGTTTCACAAAATTCAGCAAATTGATTTTCTCCATTATGTTGGACTCCTCCAAACATGCTATTCTGAGCGGGAAAAGTTAATTTTTCGGGAAAAACCTTATTCATCATGACCACACCTAAACCGCAAGCCAGCGAGACCATTGCTTCATAATCTTCCAAGTGAGATCTAACTGTAGTTCCAACGATTCGATCATCACATTGTCTTAATACAGTAATTGCTTTCCACTTTAATTCCTTTCCTTGACTTCTTGCTTTTAATTCAAGTAATTGGCCAAGTACTTTAGCTTCATTAATTGATCGAGGCGGTTGACAGCAACCATCACACCCAACTATTAAAATTTTTGAATACGGTTCAATATATCCATAAATTTCTTCTATATCTTTTAGTTGTGTAATTATCATACTTTTCTTACCATTTTTTTATAGTTTTAATAAATTTTAATATCAAATATTTATCAAAAAAAAGCCTTATGTAGTTAATTTTTCAATTAATTTATTTGGTTTTACACTTCGATTCCTGAGGTCCAATTTGTTTAAATCGACACCAAGCGCTATTGCCATTAATTCAGGAAGATAAAGGATCGGAATATCGAATGCTTGACCGGTTTTTCTGCCTATTATTTTCTCCTTGCGATCATATTGGCTAACGCAAGCAGGGCAAACAGCTGTTATTGCATCAACTTCGATATTAAGGCTCTTTAAGTCTTCCAATTTTTGCCTCACCAAATTTTCGCCTATTTCTTCTTGGAGTCTCGCACAATAACCGCAACACTCCAATTTTGTCGCATAATCAAGACTATTTGCACCCAATGCTTCCATGATCAAATCAATTTTTACTGGTTTTTCTGGATGATCAAATCTCATTATTTTACTCGGTCTAATTAAATGACAACCATAATGTACTGCGATATTTAAATCACTCAATGGATGCACTACTAACTCCTTGATTTGTTTTAACATCTCGGGTTCGCTAAATAACTCAACGAAATGATAAACCTTAACCTTGCCCTTGTATTCATAATTTATTTTCTTTAGTATTGAGTTCACTTTATCAAATTGAGCCTTATCTTCTTCTAACAGAACGCTAACAGTTTTCAATGTTTCATAACAACCAGAACAAATTGTAAGCACATCCAAGTTCATTTTTTCTGCTATTGCAAGATTTCGGGCGCCTAGAGTAAGCCAAGTATCTATGCTTAAGGATTGCAAGGAAACAGGTTCCGGACAACAACTTGCACCTTCCATCTCTTTGAGTTGAATTCCCATTATATTAGTTACTTCTCTAAAAGCTTTTTCCAAGTGAGGAAATTTTAATGGAATGGTGCACCCTAAGAATAATGCATACTCTTTCATGATTTTTCACCCTCCTTATTTTTTTTCTCTAATAAATAACCAAGACCTGTTTCTTCCATTATCAACCTGATTTCATTCAAGTTAGGTGGGACGATTTCTGGAAGCTCAAATTTATTTCGTCGTCTATCAATTGTTTTCTTCATGTTTCCACTGTAAGGCACTACAAATCCATTGTCATAAATTACTTCTATAGTGCCAGAATATTCCTTAGGAACCTTACCTTCCCTAGCGGCCATATTTCTTAACAATGCTAATATGAATGAATAATCAACATTTTTGGGACATCGTTCGGTACATCTATGGCATAATGAACATGTCCAAACAGCATTACTGGATAAAACTTCTTCTTTCAAGCCTAAGAGACAAGATGCGACAACTCGATGTGGTTGCAAGTCTACATATTCGGTCACAGTACATCCAGAACTACACACGCCACACTGAATACACTTTAATAAAGATTTTGCTCCTACTTTTTGACTAATTTCATACCTAAAATCATGATCCAATTCACTTGCTTTTTTAACAACTTTTTCTGCCATTTTCATGCACCTCCTTGCATTTTAATCACTTCTTTTTGTTGTTTTCGATCATTTTCAAGCGGCCCTAATTCTTTAATTCTATTGACGAATTCAGTGACAACTTCAGCAAATCTCTTTCCTTCAGAAGCAGATATCCATTCCAACCTGAATCTTTCTTGATTTATTCCAACTTTTTCTAACATTGAATGTATCTCATTATATCTCCTTAACATGTCATAATTTCCCTTCAAATAGTGACAATCTCCTAAATGACATCCACCAATAAGAACACCATCAGCACCTTCCAGAAAAGCTTGTAAAATGAAGCTTTTTGGAATTCTTCCAGTACACATTACTCTAATGGGCCTAATATTTGTAGGATATTGAAATCTACTGACTCCACATGTATCTGCTCCAGCATAACTACACCAATTGCACAAAAATGCTACAATTCTCGGGCGCTCATCAATAAATTCTCCCTTGACAGCTTCAGTTATCATGGGATATATTTGTTCATCATCAAAATGCATCATTGTAATGGCTCCAGCAGGACAAGCTGCAGCACAATCACCGCATCCCTTGCACAATAAAGGATTGGATTCTGAAACCAAAATATCATTATCAAAATTGACACCAATGGCTCCAAAATTGCATACTTCTTCGCATTTTTGACATGCTATGCATAATGCTGGGTTTACAACAGATACAAGTGGTTCATTTTCGACCTCGCCTGTAATTAAAGGAACTAATGCATGAGCAGCAGCAGCTCTTCCTTGTGCAATTGATTCAGCAATACCTTTTGGACTATGAGCCGTACCTGCAAGATAAATACCATCAGTAGCAAAATCCACAGGTCTTAGCTTGATGTGAGCTTCTAAGAAAAATCCATTTTGATCCCTTGCGCACTTTATTAATTCACCTAGTATTTTAGTATCATAAGGAATTAAGGGAGTTGATAATACAACTCTATCTGCTTCAATTTCTAATTCAACTTGAGTTAAAATATCGTGAACTTTAACCATTAATTTATTATCTTTAATTTCTACTTGAGGATATTCAGTAAATCGAATGTAGTTTATATTTTCTCGTGCTTTCCAATAATATTGTTCTTCATCCGTTCCTACCCTTATATCTCTATATAGTACATAAATTTGAGAATTTGGATATGTTTCTTTTACGTACAAGGCATGCCGGATTGATTCGGAACAACATATTAAAGAACAATAAGGTACCCCATTACCACCCTCTGGTTGTCTTGATCCTACACAATGGATAAAAACTAAAGTTTCGCCATCTTTTAGTCCATTTGTCCTTAATTTTTCGGATAATTCTAATTGAGTCATTACATTAGGATTTTCTCCATAATAATACCATCCATGAGGCTTAAATTCATAAGCTCCAGTAGCTACAATTATAACGCCTACATCTAAGTCGAAAACATTATTATCTTTATTATTTCTAACTTTAACTTTAAAATCTCCAATAGAACCTTTAACATCAATTACTTCTGAACTCAGATAGGAAGTAATGTTCTTATATTGCTCAAATTCTTTTAACATATCTTCAAGAAATTGTTTAGCATCAATTCTATCAAAATTAATCTTGTAAATAAGGTTTAATTGTCCTCCTAATCTATCTTCTTTTTCGATCAAGTGTGCTTTGAAACCCTTTTTAGCAATCTCTATGGCAGCGCTCATTCCAGCTACTCCACCACCGATAACAAGGGCTTCAGGAATTACTTCTCCCTTAATTTTAAATGCTTCTCGCTGTTTTATAACTCTTGCTACTCCCATTCTTATTAAATCCTTTGCTTTATCTGTGGCTCTTTCTTTATCGTGCATATGAACCCAGGAATCCAACTCTCTTATGCTAACGAAATTAAACAAGTATTCATTTAATCCTGCTTCTCTTATCGTTTTTTGAAATAATGGTTCGTGAGTTCTTGGTGTACATGCAGCAACCACGACTCGATTCAAGTCCAATTCTTTAATCTTTTCTTTTATTATGTCTTGAGTAAGACTAGAACAACTATATTTATTGTCCATGGCAAATACTACATAAGGTAGCGTTTTGGCGTACTCAACTAAAGCTGGAACATCAACATATCCTCCAATGTTGATACCACAATGACAGATAAAGACTCCTATTCTAGGTTCATCAAAAGGGCTTACGGGTTTTAATGGGGGTAATTTCTCTTCAGTTTCTTCCTTACTTAAGGGTGTTGCATGAGTTGCAGCTAAAGCTGCTGCTCCTCCTGCCTTGGCAACTGAATTTGCGATATCATCAGGAGATTGGCAAGATCCAGTAATATAAATTCCTGCTCGAGTTGATCTCAAGTTTTCTGTGGAATCTCTTGTCTTGAAAAAGCCCAATTCATTCAATTCAATTCCAAGTATTTTTGCTAGCTCTTTAGTTCCCTTTCTTGGGATGACAGCATTGGCCAATACTACTAAATCAAATCTCCTTGTTTCAACTTCTCCAGTATCTAAATTGGCATGCTTGACGATTAAATCTCTTGTATTGGGGTCTTCGCGAACGTCTCCTGGGATTCCTCTGTAATATGTTAAATTATATTCATTTTTTGCTCTCTCAATAAATTCTTCTTGATTCTTTCCGATAACTCTAATATCATTATAGAATATAGTTACATTAGTGTCAGGAGAATGTTCTCTCGTGACAATTCCTTCTTTAGCCATGTACATGCAACAGAATTTTGAACAATAAGGACAAAAATCCTCGTTTCTAGAACCAACGCATCCAATAAATGCAATCTCATGAGCGTGTTTTTGATCAGAAAGTCGTAAAATTTCACCTCCAGTAGGTCCTGATGCACTCAATAACCTTTCATATTGCATTGCTGTTATAACATTCGGATATTCTCCATAATGATATCGAGTTAAAGGGGTTGGGTCAAATAAATCTATGCCAGTAGCGACTATTATTGATGCGACTTCTTTTTCAATGATCTCATCCTTCATTTCAAAATTAATGGCTCCAGCTTCACATTCTTTTTCACACAATCGACAAGCATTTTTAGTCAAGAATAAACATCTTTCACTATCAATAACTGCCTTTCGAGGTACGGCTTGAGGAAATGGTATGTAAATCGCTGTTCGATTTCCCAATTCTTCTTCAAATTCAGAGGGAATCTTTTTCATTGGACATTTTTCCATGCACGCTCCACAGCCAGTACATTTATCCCAATCAACATAAGTCGACTTTTTAAGAATTTTCACATTAAAATCGCCTGCTTCTCCAGAAACTTCTTTTACTTCAGAATATGTTAAAAGCTCAATATTAGGATGTCGTGAGGCTTCCACCATCTTAGGTGCGAGAATGCATATAGAACAATCAAGAGTTGGAAATGTTTTATCTAATTGTGCCATTCTTCCTCCAATTGAAGGAGACTTTTCAACTAATATCACGTGATATCCTTGTTCTGCTAAAGTTAATGATGCTTCTATTCCAGAAATACCTGCTCCAATTACCATTATAGAACTTAATTTGCTTTTAGCCATTTTTTCTTCATTTTTTAACTTTTTTTTTCGATTTTTTTTTAATAATGAATTTTTTAATGTTTTTTGTTAATAATTTTTTTTAAAATTTAACATTTGAGATATTGAAAATCATTATATTTAGTAATTACGACGATCCAATATATAAATATTTCTTCAAATGACGATTTCTGATATTTAATGTTGGAAAAATAAAAAAATTCTGTATGTTTTTAATCATTTCTAAACTAATCTTGTTTATTTTCAAAAATTTTTTAATTAAAAAATGACAATCCTTAAAATTTAATGAAATGGAGTAAAAAGCTATAAAATAAAAAAGCTAAAATACTGAAATAAAATGACTAATGAAGTAAAATTCATTCCCATTTGAGAATCTTTTAATCAAATGAAATTCAAATTCATATTTTTAATTTTTAAATTTCATTTTTTTCATTCGAATTACTTCCAAATTCTATTCTCTTTCGTTACATTATTTCAAAAAATATGAGCCAAAAAATAAATTTATATTCATTTATTTTTATCAATTTCTTAACTTCAAAAATTAACAGTAATTTGAAGCGAGCATTAAGATTTGAAAAAATTAATTAAAAATAGCATTAATTTTGTCGTTAAACCATATTATCTATATATTAAACGAAATAATAAAACAGCAAGTGTTAATTAAAAAATAAAAGTAAAATTTAGATTATTTTTTAAAAAATTAGATGTTCATGGTGCATATTCAATGAAAATATCCGTGTGTGG
>CAZIEC010000112.1:6464-8202 GCA_964538145.1 uncultured archaeon | reverse complement strand
TGGCAATTAACCATCTTTATTTTCACTTTCATCAAATCTTTCTTCAATTTTTTTAATTGCGTTTGAAGCATGGATTCTTACAATGCGATAGAAGTCATTTAATCTTTTCATAAGGGCGTCTAACGAGGTTAAATCTCCATATTTTTCCAAAAATTTGATAATGCTTAATTTTACTTTAAAATCACCATTTCCGTTTTGGTTTAAGTAGTCTGTTATTTCTGCCCTGACTTTATTAAAAGTTCTTTTAATGGTTTCATTATTTTCTAATTTAAATTTATACCAATTAGCTTGAAAAATGTTAAAAATGGCATCCATTGCCACTTTTTTAATTAACCAATAAGTATCGGGGTCTTTAAGGATTTGTAAGAGGTGATTTAAAGCTCTTACATCACCAATTTTTCCTAAAGCAATAATAACATTTTTCTTAACTTCCAAATTTCTATTTTTAAGAGCTTCAATTAAAATTTCAGTAAATTCTTTCTTACCAATTTCTCCCAATATGAAAGCAACACACTCCTTAATGGCATCATTTTCTTTTTCTATGAATTCGTATAAATAATCATATGAAGTGTTCTTATCTTTTGAGTAAATCTTTTTAACAGAATCTATTATTTTAAATTTCATATCTATATCTGAATATTCAAAATTAACATCTTCAATATTTAATATATTTAGAAGTTCAGGAACAGCCCTAAGATCACCTAATTCTCCTAATGTTTCAATGGATGCGATGCTTACCTCATTGTACATGTTATCAAGGTTATGAATCAATAAATCAATGGCATCTTTTATCTGTAATTTTCCAACAATGGTAATGGCATTTTTCTTGATTATAAAATCGTTAGTTAACAATAATTTCTTGATTTCCTCGTGAATTTCACTTCCCAATAAATTTAAAATGATAATCGTGGAATTTAGTAATTCTTCATCATCACTTTTCAAAATTCGTAGAATTTCATCCAATAATATATCCTTATATTCATGTAAATGTAAAAATATCTCAGGATACTTTGTTTTAATGAAACTACTATCATCAAAAGTAATATTTATGCTCGAAAGCCCTATACCAATTAACTTTATGATTTCTGTTTTCATTTCATTCGAAAAAGATTCAATTTTAAGCGACTCAAGCAATTTTCTTATTAATATGTCTGGTGGAACGCTTAATAATTGATTTTTAATAAATTCCTTTACTGAATTAAAAGGCGAATTTAATTCATTTATGAATAAATCAATTTCATCTTCTTCAAATTTAATTTTCTTAATTGCCTTTAATACTGCAGTCCTAAGACTTGGAACATTTTTAATGTTATTCAAGACCCATTTTAACGGCCCTAATCCACTTTTTAAGCGAAGTTTTCCAATTAATTTTGCTGTTTCACATTTGATCTCGATGTTATCATCTGAAATTAGAATGTTTTCTAATGAATCAAAGCAATCTTCCATTATTGAAGGGTTTTCCTTGCTAAATAAATACATGTATTTTAAGGCATCAGCTCTTTTCTTGTTATCTTCTTCAAGATGCAAGATCTCGGTTAATAATCTTATTGAATTATCGACACCGATTTGTTGTCGCCGTTCAAATATCTCATTTGGTAATATTTTTGGGTCATACATTTTATTAATTTTAATTTATCTAAATTTGAAGAATAATTATTAACGAATTAGATCATTCTTTAATAAAAATATTTCCAAATCAATCACAATTAGTGTGAAAAATTTATCAAATGCGAAAAAA
>CAZIEC010000112.1:3706-6364 GCA_964538145.1 uncultured archaeon | reverse complement strand
TCATTCCTAATATCTTATAATTTTCAGTAAACGACGATAAAATATCAAATAAATTGTTAACGTAATTATTTTGTGATATAATATTTACTAGCACGACATCTTTAGAGACATGAATAGGAAACAAGAGTGCCCAAGGACCTGAATCAAATATTGGGAAGAAACCTTTCTCTCTATTTTGGTCCATTATGCAAATAATCTCATCGCCCCTGTGATCTAATAATTGGAATGATTGTGGATTGAACTTCTCTAAAATAAAATTCTTGATACTTTTTCCATCTTTAATATTAACTTTAATCCTTTGTAAGGTAAAAAAGTGTTTTTGATCATATTGGAAGGCATTTAAAATATCAACATAATCAACATATTCGAATAAATTTTCAAATCCAACATGCTTTAGAAAATTTCCAGGAATTTGTAGTCGAATTAATTTCATTTTGACCTCTTTTCTTATGATTAACTTATTAATATTATAATAACAATGAAGTATTTTATTGGTTGCGATCGCAACCCATTAAATCATAAGAGTATATTTTTATTATTTTATTAAAATAAAAACGATAAAAATCAAAATGAAAATATTATTAACTGGTGCTTTTGGGAATATAGGATTATATACATTAAGAGAATTGTTAAAAAGAAATCACTATGTGAGAGTTTTTGATATCTTAAATAAAAGAAATAAGAAACTTGCAAAGAAATTTAAGAAAAAAGTTGAGATATTCTGGGGAGACCTGAGAAACTACAGCGATGTTGAAAAAGCGATTGAAAATGTGGATTTCGTAATTCATTTAGCTGCAATCATACCTCCCTTAGCAGATGAAAATCCTGAACTAGCAAAAGAAGTTAATGTTAGAGGGACCTATAACATTGTCAAGGCAATAAAAGCTCAAAGCATACCTCCAAAATTAATTTTTACATCATCCATTGCGGTTTATGGTGATCGAAGAAAAAATCCATTAATTAGAGTTTCGGATCCTCTTAAACCGAGCAAGGGTGATATTTATGCTCTTACAAAAATTGCTGCTGAAAAAATAGTGAGAGAAGCTGGAATCGATTACACGATATTCCGTTTGACCTATATAACATCTGTAGAAAAATTGGATTTAGATCCATTGATGTTTAAAATGCCCTTAGATACTTACATAGAGATCTGCCAAGCTAAAGATGTGGCATTTGCTCTAGCTAATGCGTTAGAAAGTAATGAAGTATGGGGAAAAATTTTTAATATTGCTGGTGGAGAGAAATGTCGTACGACTTATAAGGAATATCTCAACAACATGATGGAAATTTTTGGTTTGGGTAGAAATTTTTTACCTGAACAAGCTTATGATAATAAAGATTTTCACTGTGGATATATGGATACAACAGAATCACAAAAAATCTTAAAATATCAAAGACATACCTTAGAAGACTATTATAATGAGGTTAGAGAAAAAGTAGGTGTCAAGCGACATTTCATGGTACTCATTAAGAACCTCTTGCGAACAATTCTATTAAAGAAATCAGAACCTTATCAAAAATTCAGATTCTTCAAGAAAAAATATGGAATGTTCACGGTTTCAGAAAACAAGTTAATCAGAAAATTGATCGCTTCTAATTACTATAAAATCGAACAATTAGAACAAAGAATCTTAGAACTTGAAAGATTGCTGAAGAAAGAACCAGAAAGTTTTGACGAATCTATGGAATTATCAGATGTTATTTAATGCTTTCTTTTTTCAAGTTTAAAGCCTAAATTTTTTTATTACTATTTTTATCTTTTCTTTTTTAAAAAAATTAAATTGTAAACTATCATTTTCAATAAAATTAAGTATTGTCAATTAACTAGATGGATAATTGTGACAATAATGCACGATCAAAAATACTAAATATTTCCAAAACCAATCCTAAACCTAGACAAATATTTAAAATACCGATACTTTATTGCATAAAACTTTTAATAATCAAAAAAAAAATTAAGGATATAAGAAAGTAAAATTCGAATTCCCAAAATTATTATATATTCTTTTGTACGATATTGATCATAATTGGAATAAATTTTAAAGTAAAGTTCCATAACAAAAATGTAAAAAATTGAGGTGATTGATTTAAGAAAATGACAGATTTCCCAATGCATCGGATTGGATACTATGCTTGCAACTGAGGTATAAACATACGGGGTAAAATAGATTGTGAAGAATTAATCAATTTTGCCAAAGAAAGTTATGATGAAGT
Organism: uncultured archaeon; assembly: GCA_964538145.1. Lineage (GTDB taxonomy): Archaea > Asgardarchaeota > Lokiarchaeia > Sigyniarchaeales > SOKP01 > SOKP01. The sequence continues at coordinate 4,150 of CAZIEC010000112.1, read as the reverse complement.
TATTGTTGCCAAAACCCATCCATTTTTATGCACCGAAAGTGGGCAAAACGAGATAATTAAGGATATTGAAGAAAAGAACCTCGATAGGATCGTGGTGTCTGCTTGAACACCTCGAACGCACGAACCAGTGTATAGAAGTTCAATAGCCAAGACTAATTTAAGCCCTTATTATTTTCAGATGGTAAATGTTAGAGAACATTGCTCATGGGTTACGGAAGTTAATGAGGATGCCTTACAAAAAGCTAAAATTCTATTGAAGGGAGGTATAGAAAGGGTTAGATTACTTGAAGAAATTCCAGTGATAAAGGTACCAATAGAAAAAGCCACGCTAGTGGTTGGTGGTGGCATAGCTGGAATGAATACGGCTCTCGATCTAGCTAATCAAGGCATAAAAGTCTATTTAGTGGAAAAGAAAAGCACGATTGGAGGAAGAATGGCACAATT
>CAZIEC010000112.1:1808-3606 GCA_964538145.1 uncultured archaeon | reverse complement strand
AAAGTTGGAACGATAATCATAGCAACCGGGTGGGATATTTATGAACCTCATGGTGAATATGGTTATGGTGAATTTGAAAATGTAATTACTCAAGCCCAATTAGAAAGAATGCTATCCCCCAATGGTCCTTTAGGGGGACATATGAGCAGGGTTTCAGATTCTAAAAAACCAAATGAAATTGTTTTCATCCAGTGCGTAGGAAGCAGGGACACCGAAAGAACTTTTTGTAGCGGCGTATGTTGCATGTTAGCACTAAAAAATGCCATGCTATTGAAAGAAGAATTTCCAGAAGCCAATATTACGATATGTTATATTGATATAAGAACAAATGAAAAAGGTTTTGAAGAATATTATCAACGAGCCAGGGAAACCAATATTAGATTAGTAAGAGGAAAAGTTGGTGAGATTACTGAGGATCCTGAAACAAAAACATTGAGAGTCAGGGTCTATTCTTCTTTAACAGATGAAATCATTAATATAAATGCAGATTTAGTAGTTTTATCTACGGCAGCTTTACCCTCGAAAGGAACCGAGCAAATTGCCAAGGTTTTAAACTTGGATATTGATCAAAACGGTTTCTTAACAGAATCCCATTTTGGATTAATGCCACAAGAAACTAAGATAAAAGGTGTGTTTATTGCTGGTTGGGCTCAAGGGCCAAAGAACATTGCATATTCGGTTTCACAAGCAAGAGCTGCTGCTAGTAAAGTAGCTGAATTAACATCAAAAGGAGAGATTGAATTAGAATTAATTACAGCTGAAGTTAATGATGAGTTTTGCATTGGTTGCTGTAGATGTGAAAAAGAATGCCCTAAAAACGCTATAAAAGTAGATGAAAATGAGATTGCACGCGTTGATGAAATTAATTGTGATGGTTGCGGAATATGCGCTACGAGTTGTCCTACTGGCGCAATTGAAATAAGGTATTTTAGAGAGCATCAATTATATGCTGAAATAGATGGAATTTTAGGAGGTGTATAAAATGACTGATTATAATTATAAAATAATAATGTTTGCTTGTTTAAAATGAGGATATGGTGCGGCAGATTTAGCAGGAGTTTCTAGATTAAAATATACGCCTATTGTAAAGATAATTAAAGTAAGATGTACTGGTCTCGTAGATGTAAAGCATATCTTATATGCAATTAAGTCTGGAGCTGATGGTGTCATGGTAGTAGGATGAAGACCATATGAATGCCAATTTAAGGCTGGAAATTTTAAAGCACAGACTCACGTGGATTTTACTAATCGAATACTAGAGAGGAGGGGTTTTGGTGGACAAAGAGTCAATATGTATTGGTTAAGTAGCGCTGAAGCAGAAAAATTAGTTAAAAGCGTTGAAGATGCTCTTGAAAAAGTTAGCAGATTAGGTCCAAACCCGATAAACATGAAAGGAGTTAAAGAAGTAAAGAAGGAAATATTAACAACCCCCATAGAATGAATCTTATAAGTAAATGTTTGTTATAAGAAGACTTTCCTAGCAAAGGAAAGGGGGATAATTTCCATGAACATGTATTATTGATTTAATTTATCATAAAGATAATTGGAATGATATGACTCAAATATCAAATGATGAAATATTCAAGGAAATCTTGCCAAGGGAATTATTAGAAGCAACATATAAAGCTGTGAGCAACTTTCAAATTCGATCATTTTACGAAGCAAAAGAAGAAATATTAAATTGTGGCAAGTATTCAGAAAAAGAATTTTATGATATCTTAGATGCAATGATCGATGCTGAAACTGAACGAAAGATTCTCATGGATCGATTAAAAGGGCAAGATCCTTTATTTTTGAC
>CAZIEC010000112.1:0-1708 GCA_964538145.1 uncultured archaeon | reverse complement strand
GATTTAGAAATTGATAAAAATAAATGTATAAAGTGTGGACTTTGCTTTTCTGTTTGTCCTCGATCATTTCAAATGAGTGAATTATGGAAAGCAATTGGGGTATTAAGTAAGGAAATTAATTACTCCGAAAAAATTGGCCCCTACATAAATGCCTATACCGCAACAACAACAATTGAGGAGATAAAAAAGGTAAGACAAGATGGTGGAATCGCTACTACAATTTTAGAATACTTATTAAAAAATAATTTGGTAGATGCTATAATAGCTGTACAGCATTCCAAGGATCTATGGAAACCAGAACCAGTTATTATAGAAGATGTCAAAGATCTTTATAAAACAAGTGGTACCAAGTATGCAAATTCTCCATCACTTATAGCAATTGAGAAAGCAAAAAATTATGATAAAATCGCAGTTGTAGGTACTCCTTGCATGATGAAGGCTTTAGTTAAAGGAGAATTATTTCCATCGGGTTTTCCATTTTTTAATAACATAAAATACAAGATAGGATTGTTCTGCATGGAAGCCTTCTCTTATGATAATATTATAAAACTTGTAAAAGATAAATTTGACCGTGATATCAACGAATTAACCAAAATGAACATCGATAAAGGAAAATTTATCATAAATTTAAAATCTGGTGAAGAATTGAAGATAGATTTAAAAGAAATTCAGCCTTATGCCCGAGGTAATTGTCATTTCTGCGAGGATTTAACTTCAGAATATGCAGACTTTTCGGTTGGATCAATTGGTTCACAAAGTGGTTATTCTTCTGTAATTACAAGGACATTAGAAGCAGACACGATATTTCAGGATATGATCTCTTCAGGACTTGTGGAAGCTCAGAATCTAAAAGATGTTAAACCGGGTTTAGGATTAGTACAAAGAATTTCTGTATCTAAGAAAAAGAAATGCAAAACGGTTGAATTAAAAAAAGAAAATTGAAAATGGTGGTTAAAATACCTAAAACTTTTGAAGATTTAATTGTTGAGGTGCATGACAAGGGAATTTGCCAGGGTTGTGGTGGTTGTGTCAGTTTTTGTAGTTCTGCAGAATATAATGTTATTGGATTTAAAGACAAATATTCACCTCCAGTTTACATAAATAAAGATAAGTGTCTTGAATGCGGAATTTGTTATCATATATGTCCACAGACGCACGTACTTGATAATGAATTAAATGAGACCTACAATTTCTCAAGTTACGAAGAAATGCCAATTGGTTATTACGAAGATATTTATTCTTGTCAAGCCACGGATAAGGATTTTTTAGAACACGGAACGGATGGAGGCGTTGTGAATTCTCTAATTAATTTTTTATTGAGTAAAAAAATGATTGATGGTGCAATAGTTTCTAAAACAGATGCCCCTTTTTCTCGTGAAGCCTCATTTGCAGATAGTAAATATGATCTGTTACAAGCTTCAGGTTCTAAATTAGAAATGGCATCACATTTGGAAGAAATTCAACGATTTTCTACTTACACGCATTCAATTTCTAAATTAAATCATTATAAATTCAAAAAATTAGCTGTAGTTGGCACACCTTGCCAAATTTATACAATTAGATGCATGCAAGATTTAGGAGTCACTCCATCAGAGAATTTAGAAATTTGTTTAGGCTTATTTTGTTATGAAAATTTCTTATTTGACAAATCTAAAATACAGAATTTTGAAAAAGATTTTAATATAAAATTTTCAAGCATAAAAAAAAT
>CAZIEC010000111.1:0-8287 GCA_964538145.1 uncultured archaeon | reverse complement strand
AATAAATTCAAGATTTTTAGAATTAAAGTACTAATTCAGAAAAAAATTTAAATATTCAGTATAATTCATTAACAACACTAAGGTGATTTCTAATGGTTAAAGTTAGTATCAAAAGACATGGAATTCAGATTATTTTTACGATTTTCATAATCTTAATGAACATGATTTTGATAACTAATCATTTCCAATCCTATAATGACACTCTTTCTCTTAGTGATGAATTCATGTACATGGCATATTCTTATGCTCATGAACAATATTTTACTTTAAATAGTCCAAATGTCGAAATTTGTAGTGATATAGCCATTGACAATGAAGATAATATATATTTGGCGGGAAGAACGGGAATATATGGAAATTATAAGGCGTTTCTAGTAAAATTTGATTCTTCGGGAAAACAACTATGGAATTATACGGGACATAGTGGTGTAATAAATCAAATTTCCTTGGACTCGAAAGGAGATGTGTATTACATTAACGGGAAAAACGTAATGAAAATATCGAGAAATGGAACCTTATTATGGGAAAAAAGTTTCAATACAACCATAAATGCAATCTTAATAAAAGAGGATAGCATGTATTTAGCCGGAGTTATCGGTAACTTTTTCTTAATGAAGTGTAATCTTTCTGGAAACTTGGTATGGAATTCAACATGGACAGGGATGGATACAAACGCCATTGCTATCGATTCAAAAGATAATATATATCTCATTGGAAGTACACAAACATTTGGGGCTGGAGATTGGGATGCTTGCTTAATAAAGTTTAATAGTACTGGGAAATACCAGTGGCATAAAACATTTGGAGGGCCCGATAACGATTATGGAAAATCAATTTTAATATATGATTCTAACAAAATTCTAATCTCTGGAACTACACGCATGAGTTTAGATTATGAATTTCAATTCATTGCAAAATATTATGAGAATGGAACGAAAGAATGGCACTGGTTTATAGATACCATTGATGCAGAATATTCCTCAAAAAGCCTTCTTCTGATAAATGAAACTTATTATAACATGATAGTTTATACCTATTTTTTAATTGGAACAAAATATTTTGGCTCTTCAAAAAGATTTACCATCCATGCCATTCAAGCATCAGCATGCTCCTTTCATATGGATTACGCAGAATGGAGAGGGCAAAATGATTATTTTGGAGCTTGTGGACAATTTGATTCAGAAGGGAATCTTTGGATATCTGCCACCCAAAGAAACATATTAAATGGGAATTATGATTTTTGGTTCGCAAAATATGGCAAGGATTCTGATTTTGATGACATTTCAGATTTCCAGGAAATTAATATATACAATACAAATCCAAACTATTCAGATAGTGATCATGACAAGCTAACAGATTACCAGGAATTAAAGATTTATAACACGAATCCTAACAAGAGAGACACCGATAATGATTTATTAACGGATTATGAGGAAATAATGATTTATAACACCGATCCAAATAATTTTTTCAGCAACACATGGATATGGATACCTCTACTTATCCTTTCAGTATTAGGCATTTATGCTGGAACTGCCATTGTACTTTCTTTAAAACAAAAAATTACCTCTAAACGTAGATCATAAAGAAAATTGCTAATTGAAGAACGAATAATTATTATGCTTAACCATTTTTCTTTTTAATTATATTATTTTGTTATTAACAATATTATTTCTTATTCATATTTTCTTTTTGTTAAAATTGGTTTTGGAATATTTTAACAAAGATTAAGGTAAATAACTTTCATTTTAAATATTAAATCTTTTTCAATATTAAAAATGACGAAAAATAATAAAAAAAATATGGCAAAAATTTTAGATTATATATTTTGCACAAAATTTTAGCTGACTGACATTTTATATAGAGTTCTCAAGCTTAAACTCATAATATATTGTTGAATTTGCCTCGAACCACCAACAATTTCTTGAATTCTTGAGATATTCAAGTAGTCGTGCATTAACGTATTGTCACATAGTCCTGCCCCACCCATCAAGTTAGCGCATTCATAGCAAAGTTCCTTTGATAATAATGCCGCTTGATACTTGAGCTGACTTGCAGAAGCTACCATGGCTTGAGAGATATTTTTTGGTATTTCTCCTCCAAATTTTTCAAATTTTTCGTCATAAGATTCGCAGAATTTTAAGAGAGCAAGTGTTAGGTTTGTTGTCCTAGCCCATAAATCAGCGAGCGAAAAACCAACTGCTTGAAATTTCAAGATTTCCTGATCAAATTGCTTTCTGTTGTTAGCATAAATGACAGCATGTGCAAGAGCGCCCCAACATTCACTTACGCCCATTATTGCTATTGAGATCCGCTCTGGCACGAGGCCTTCAAATAAGTGCTCGCGCCCTTTCCCTACGGGCCCTAAAATATATTCTTTTGGGACTCTCACATTTGTGAGGGTTTCTTTACCGAGATAAAGCTTAGGAACCCATGGAATGTTCACGCGTTCTATTTTCATACCCTCCCAATTTGTATTTATTAGAAATTGTGCCATCTTGTTCCCATTGTTTTGTTCTGCGGTTGCATAACATATTACCCATTTGGAGCGAGGTGCGTTTGTATTGAATATTTTAACTCCATTTATGAGGAAAGAGCCATCTTCTTGTTCTTCACAGGTAGTTAATTGATGGACTGCATCAGAACCCCGTTCAGGTTCAGTTATGAGAATTGCTCCGGGGGTTTTTCCAGTAACAAGTTCTTTTAAGGCTTCCAATCTTACTGGAACATTTTCATGGTGTTCATAAATTGGATTTATAGCAAGGACGGTTGCACCCCCTCCCATTGCAAATTGTGGGTCAAACATATCCAGAGCCATATTTCTCATGAGATCTGCGGCTAATCCCCATTCATCATAATGGACATCGCACACATCAAAAGTATGTTGGCGTGTTATATATCCTTTTTCACCGAATGCAGGCACCCAATCATAGATATCTTCATCGGGACCATGAGTGATGTTATTTTTCTTTTCGAATCTCATGCAGAACCTTTGAACTTCTTTTAAAAAATTAAATTCTTTAGGAGTAAGGATCGACATCAGGTTATTGTTTAAGAAAGCATATCTGTTCTTCAAGCTGAATTTTTCGAGTATTTCATCATTAATTACTTGAGTTTCAAATTTTCTACCAGGCATTTTATACACATTTGAATTTTAATTTTTAAATTTACATAATATTAATTATATTGTGTAGAATATTATGTGATTTATTAATCTTTTTTCAAGCACTCAAGCGATTAATAGTTCAGATTAAATTTGGAATGGTTCTCAAGGCAAGATACCGGTAATTATCATCAAGATTTTTTGTAAGGCAAGCTTAGGCTTGTAATTACCAATTTTAAAATCGTACTTACTTGATTTTTCATTTAAAATAAATCTACATGCCGAGATTAGTTCATTTTATCGAGCTAATAAATAAAAGTAAAGATTTTTAAGGAAAAATAAAAAAAGATGATATTAAATTAAAAATCCAATAAAAAAGATAAAAGCGTTTAAAATTGCGTGCAAAGAATTTAATCTTCTTCTTCTTCTGCGAGTAACTCTTCGATTTTTGACTCTAACTCTTCTACTTTTTCATCTATTTCTTCAATTTCCTTATAGACCTCACAATTTTCGCAACCATCGTCTTCTTGACATTGAGGGAGGGTATCGCACTTTTCTTCGAGTTTATCTCGCTTTTCTAGTAATTTATCGACTTGAGCTCGTAAATCTTCAATACTCACGTGTTTCACCTTGATAATTGTTTAAATTTTTTAATTAATTATTATTTAGTTTCAAATGATGTAATGCAGAAAAATTAAAGAATTTTTTTAAAACACCATGTCAAAATGTGCTGTTGGATGATGCCAGCATGTTGAAATGTTTTTTCAAAGTGCGTTTAATTTTTTATCAATTTTCTTATTTAATTCCTTTATTTCTTTATCCAAGGTTTTTAATTCAGTAGTGATTGATTCGAATCGATTTTCTTGATCGGTAAATTTCTTCACGTATCTTTCCTTAAGAACTATTGATTGGCTATCATCTCCGAGTACGGAAATGTTTTTTCTTAACCTTTCTTGTTCCTTTGTCATTGTTTCTCTTTCTTGTAATAACTTATCTTTTCTTGCCTGTAGTTCGTTTAATTGATAAATTAACTCAGCAATTTCTTTAAGAATTTTTTCTGTATTCTCATCAATGAATCTTTTTCTAACGTAAAAGGTGGTTCGGCCTAGGATTTCATTTTTAGACCAATTCCAAATCAAATAACTCGTATAATTTTCTTTTTGCTCTTTAATCTTGAATTTTATAGTATTTTTTGGTTCTAGCTTGAACTTGAATCTCCAATAATTAGCAGTTTCTTTAGGTTCTACTACAGATTCAATGACTTTATATCCTTTAGTTTTAGGGTGATCAAGGTAAATTTCTTTTTCCTCTTCTGATTTATTTTTAATCGTGTACGTGGTTATCTGATTAGTAAAGTAATATTCATATGAATACCCACCGCTGAATTTTACCTTATGAATATCCAGATTTTCAGTCTTTTTTTCGTGAGAGATCAACACGGCTTGTTCTACTGCATAATTGAGAATTCGTTCATCCCCTTTATTCATAAATGGAATAATGGCTTCTCCAGCTAAATTATTGTCAAAAACGATAATTGCTGGACCTCTCTCTAAAACAAATTCGGTGTTATTAATTAGTTCGAGGCAAGCATTAGGATTTTTATCGTGTTGATCAGGATTATAGAGAAGAATTCTTCTTGCTTTAATTGGTTTTGCTAAAATTGGTACTAGAGCAGATTGCTTTCTATTAATCGTCACTGGTTTAGAAATTTTATATTCAAATAATTCACCCATATCTTTCGTTTGGATCGATGTTTGAGATTGAATTTTATCCAAAAAGGCAGCATCAGATAACTCCGTTCCCATTACTCCACCAGGGCGCATCGATCTTAATGCCATGGGAGCAGGTGGAGCCATTGCTTTTTTCCTTTCAAGATAAGGTTTTGCCATTTTTGGTGCCGCTTCTAATTCCATCGCCTTTTCTTCTCCTTCATAAAACATTTCTTCTTCCATCTCAGTAGGCTTGGCACTTAAAACTCTAGGTGGTTTAATTACGGGTCTTTCTATGTAAATTGGTTTGTAAAAATCATATTTAAAAGAAACAGGCATTCCAGCGACTAATGTTAACTCTACATCTTCCCAATCTTGATTAGTTGTATTTTCTACAAGACACCATCCAGAAATTAAACATTGATCTGTTAAGAGTTGTTCCTTAGTCTTGATCAATCTGTAAGACGTTTTCCAGATTGGGCTTTCTCGAATGTAAGAAACGATTATTTTCCGTTCTACATTATCATCACCACCAGATTCGCAATTAATTACGATTTTCTTGGTATCCTTTTTCTTGCCAGCTATTATCGTGTCGAGGAAGAATTTCAAATCCTTTTTTATATCTTCATTTACAATGTCAATTGATTTCATGTCAGAGAAAGCAATTTTAGTGATGAATCCTTCGTTTTGTAGCAATATAATTAATTTCTCCACGATATGTTCATCTTTTACAAACTTTTCAACAAATTCAATTCCCATTATCGTGCCTGAAACTACTTTAGATCCACTCATTTCAATTTTAACTTGAGCACCTTTGATTTGTTTTAAAAGAGAACTCAATGAATCTTCGTCAGGAATTTCAAGCATTACAGATTTCAATAATTGATAGGTGTCTAGAGCTAAATCATAGGAAATTGAACTAATATATCCTTTCTCACTAGTATCAATTACAAATAGTGATTTTAAAATGTCGTTCATTTCATCCATTTCGAATTCAAGTTCAAACGTGCCATTTCCCTTTATCTTTCCTTCCAATATGTAATAAGAAATTCCGTGTTTGAAAATAATTACTTTTTTTACTTTTAATTTAGGCATGAGATCTCTATAGAATTTTGTCAATTTAAATCTTAATTAATTAAGATATAAATTTCATGTAAATATTTAGAAGCGTGAAAGTCTCATCTTGAAATAATATTTTAAAAAAATAAAACAAAAAATAGATAGATTGAATTAAAATCATTTAAATTAGTTAAAATTTAATTCTAAAATTTCTAATAAATCCTTTTCTAATGTGGAATTCTGTTTTGGTTTTTCAATGATCCTACCTATAAGGTTTTCATTTTTATCAAAGATATAAAATGTGGGGAGTTTTTCTAGCTTAAATTTAGGATCTAATGCTTCTGGTGGAGATTTTTTAGAATGCCATAATGGATCTCCAGGTCTTCGCATTGCATTAACCATGACTCCATACAATATTCTAATATTAAGCAATTTATTTCCTAATGTTTTAGCGATTTTTATCATTGATGGTATATTATTCGTACAATCAGGGCACCAATCGGCTCCAATAACTATAATTTCAAGTGCTTGATGATTATTATTCAATAATTGTCTTATCTTGTCTATAATTTCAGAATTTGGTACGTAAGATTCAAATTTCTCTTTAACTTTCTCTTCATATTTTTCTAGATATTCATCAGAATTCAAAGTAGGCGATTTAACATCTCCCAATTTAAGATTTTTCAATTCTGTCATTTTTCTTCATTTGTCAGATTGCATTTATTATTTTTAGGGAATGAAAATATCAAAATATTCATTTTGATTAAAAAATTATAAGATATATAGTAATAATGAATAATTAAAATAATTCAGCCATTATTATTTGTTTTCTTTAAAATTTTACTTGTTATTTCCTCATTATTATCTCCATTTCACGTGAAAGAAAAGTTAAGATGAGAGAAATTTTCCAAAACCATTAAATCTTCATGATTTTCATGGGAAAATTGATAAAATTAAAAATTTTTCATTAGTTCTGAAAAGATTTAAATATTTTTTAGCATATTAGAAATTGATTGAGATATTAAGTTTATATTTTAATAAAAAAACTAGAATTGGATAAAAATGAAGAAAGAAAAATTATTGGATGAGATCGATAGAAATATTATCCGAATATTGCAAAAAAACGCAAAAACTTCATATAGAGTAATTCAAGAAAAATTAGGGATTTCAATAGGGACAATTCATAACAGAATTACAAAACTAGAGGAAAATAAGATAATAGAAGGATATACTTTAAAATTAAATAATTTAAAATTAGGATATAAGCTAACCTTTTTAATTAGAGTTGAAATAGATGGGAAATATACTCAAGAAATTTTAGAAAGTTTGGCTGAAAGACCAGAAGTATGCGCAATTTTTCATACTACAGGAGAACAATCAGCAGCTTTAATATGTAGGTTCAAGGAACCTGAAGATGTTCATGATTTTATTAGAGAAATTAATCAAAATGAGCACGTTAAGAAGACCATTTCAAACATGGTGTTAAAAGAATATAAATATACAACTTCAATAGTAGGTTTATAAATAACCTCTTCATTTGGGTTTTTCTTCCTTCTTAATCTAATTTATTGGGATCATATTTAAATGAACCATAAATCATAAAATTCTTATAATTATATATATTAACAAAATACAAGATAAATATAATTTATAAAAATAATGAAATCTACTATTGAAGGAGTGAATGATACATGTCAATGCCAATAATAATATTGAAAGAAGGAACTGAGGAAGTTAAAGAAAAAGAAGCAAGAAAGCAAAACATTAATGCCATTTTGGCAATTACAGAAACAGTCAGGTCAACCTTGGGTCCAAAAGGTATGAGTAAGATGATAGTTGATTCTACTGGCGAAATAACCATTACTAACGATGGAGCAGAAATTTTAAAAACTTTAGATATCGAAAATGTTGCTGCCAATATGATGGTGAATGTAGCAAAAGCAATAGATGAGGAAATTGGGGACGGAACCACATCTGCCGTAATTTTTTCTGCCGCCTTGTTGGCAAATGCTTTAGAGCTTTTAGATCAAGACATTCATCCAAAACCAATCACAAATGGATATAGGATCGCAGCAAGGAAAGCTTTAGAGATCATAGATGAAATTGCCGAGACAATAAGCCCAGATGACGATGAGATTTTGAAGAATGCCGCTAAAACGGCTATGAATGCTAAAGATATCGTGGGCTATAGAGACTTTTTCGCCGATTTAGCTTTAAATGCCATTAAACAAATAAGAGATGGAGAAAAAAGTATTTTTGCTAAGGTTGGAGATGTAAGAATTGTAAAAGCTCCTGGAAAGTCTCTTAAAGATTCAAAATTAATAAATGGAGTTTACATTGAGAAGGAAAAAGTAAATCCCACAATGCCAGATTACATAAAAAACGCCAAGATCGCCGTCATTAGGAAAAAATTGGA
>CAZIEC010000110.1:5959-8299 GCA_964538145.1 uncultured archaeon | reverse complement strand
AATCGCCAAATTGTGCCAAGTATTTTGTTGGGAACATGGACCTATTTTACTTTTTCATTCATTTAGGAATAGAACGATTGACTCCTGGAGGATTCTTATCATTTATTACAACAAATTATTGGATCAATAAATCGAAAAAAACAGGAGTTAAATTATTAAAACCTCATATTACTAAAGAGTGTTTTTTAGTACAATACATAGATTTATCCAACTTAAATGTTTTTGATTCAATTTCAAAACATGATGATTGCATTTTTACGCTCCAAAAAAAAACAAAAGAAGAAATTAGAAATAATGTTGATAAAAATATCGAAATTATCAAGATAAAGAAAAAAAAGAGTAAAAACATTTCAATGTCAAACTATAATAAATTGGTTTTTAATCAACTCATTAAATCTGAAAAAAGTGAATATTTTGATAAATACATTAGCGCTTTAACAAATAAAGAATTAAAAGCTAATGAAAATTGGAATTTGATTTATCCCGTTGAAATTAAAAAGGTTGTAAAAAAAATTGAAAATTACTGTTCAAAGAAAGGAATTATAACTAGATTAGGAGATATCTTTGCAATAAGAAATGGTTTAATTTTAATAAAAGATGATATTTTTATCTTAAAAGAAGGATATTCTTTAAAAATTGAAGAAAATGCTTTTTTCATTAAAATACAAGATAAATTCATTAGATTAAATCCAAGTGAAGTTGACAGATTAAAAAAGTTATATAAAAGTAGAGTTATTGTTCCTTATGGATTCATGAAAGATGATCATGAAGGTTTCCTCATTTATTTCAATAAAAATGAAAACTCATCGTTAAATGACTCAAATCTCGTTAAACAGTATTATAAGAAAAAATATCCAAATTTAATTAGATATTTAGACCAATTTCATGACGATCTAAAATCAATTTTAATCAATGCTAAAGAAAATCCGTTAAACATCTATTTTCCAAGAAGGGGATGTTTCATAAGATTAGGAAATAAACAAAATGAATTGGTAGATCTAGAGCCCTATTATGATAAAGAAAAGAAAATTTTCTTTAAATTCGTATCCAAGAGAAATATGTTTGGGTTTTCTGACACGAGCTATTATGCTACTTCTGATACTTATTTTTTATGGCCGAAAATACCCATTAATGAGATAGATTATTATTTCCTTCTTGCTTATTTGAATTCAAAAATAATCAAATTTATATTCAAGGCAAAAAATTTAACCGTTAAAAGAAGCAAGACAAAATTAGAACAAAAAATTCCCATTCCCAATATTGAATTATTTAGTTCTTATAATGATTTAACAAGGATAGAATTTATTCGAAAATTATCGAGATTTTTAACACTAATCAATAAAGATAATAATTATCAAATGTTAAATGAATTGATAAGTGAAATTTTAGAAATAAAGAATTTAATTAACTTAGATAACAAAAATCTTGAAAAAATCTTAAAAAAGACTTTAAAATCAAAAGAAATTGATCAAGTTCAAGAAATAATTGATGATATTTTAATAAATTTATTTAATTTAAAAGAAGAAGAATTAGATTATTTGATGCAAAAATATTACACATCTTAAATATTTAAAATACTAAATTGGATGATTTATTAAATGAAAGGAGATTTTCCATTATTTGATGATGTAGGAAGCTTTCCTCTACCAGAGTACATACAAATTGACAAGTTTAATCAATTCTATTGGCATGCTTATAATGGAATTGTTAATAAAATGAACATCCATGAGAACCGAGGAATTTATAATTATTTTATTCATCCCATAATTCAATCTTTTCAATTAAAATTGAATGCTGGAGTCGAAGTCATAAATTATCCCCAGCACATGGATATGCATGAACAATTTCAAAAACCAATTGAAGAACACGAAATTAAACCAAATCTTATTGACGAGAAATGGGCAGTAATTCCAGAAATAATAGTTTTAGATAATTTCTTAAAAAATTTTTCTGAAAAATTTGGGAAAGCACCTGAATTAAAAATATGTGCCACTGGCCCAATTGAACTATACATAAAAAAGTTTGGCTTCACGATTTACAAGGATATGGCAATGAATTATGCCAAGTCAATCAATCGATTTTTGAAAAATTCTTTTAAACTTATAAAAAATTCCACGATTTCTGTAGTATCTCTTGACGAACCATCATTTGGCTATGTGGATATTTATAACTTAGACGATGATGATATCATTGATATACTTGACAAATCAGTGGAAGGCATTGATTCAACAGTTCAAATACATTTGCATACTCTAAATAAGTATAAATTAATATTAAATTCAAAAAATATTAATGTTTTAACTTGTGAATTTGCTTCAAATAAGAATAACATTATTCCAA
>CAZIEC010000110.1:0-5859 GCA_964538145.1 uncultured archaeon | reverse complement strand
ATGTCAATTTCTACCACTTTCACATGAGTTTTGTCTATGGGGGCGGAAGCTAAAACTTCTCCCTTAGGACTTATAATTTGACTACCACCAGTAAATGCAAACTTATCTGTTCCCCTCTTTTCTTGACCAATTCTATTTGCAGTAATGGCATAAACTCGATTTTCTAAACATCTAGTAATCATTGCTTTTTGACAATATGGAAGAACTAAATTTGCGGGATGGGCAATAAGTTCTGCTCCTTTAAGTGCAAGAGTTCTTGCAGTTTCAGGAAAAAACCAGTCAAAACAAATCATTACACCCAACTTTAATTTTGAAGTAATGAAAACTTTTGGAGGAGAATCACCTGGAATGAACCATAACTTTTCCTTGTAATATAGATGAATTTTACGATATACTCCAATAAAATTTCCATTCTCACTAATTATGGCAGAATTATAAAATTTTTCACCATCTTTTTCAATGAAACCACCTACAACAACCCCCTTAATCTTACGAGAAAGTTCATTAATAAATTTGGTTGTATCATCACCAATTTCTTCAGCTAAGAACTCTAATTCTTTTTTCGAAGTGATGGCATATCCTGTGGCAAATAATTCAGGAAGAACAATTAAATCTGCTCTTATATAAGTAAGCAAAAAGTCTACTCGCTTAAAATTTCTCTTTTTATCTCCGAAGATGGGAGCATTTTGGACGTAACCAACTAGCATTTTAATCGCAAAAAATATTAAATTAATTTTCTTTTCATTAAGGTGAAAAATTTTTGATGAAAAATCATAAAACTTAATTATTTCAAGATTGAATGAATCTAGATTTTATCTATTATTTCCTAATCTAATAAAATTTATTAAAATAGTTCTATTTTATGTAAAAATCTTATAATAATTATTGCAATCTTTAAGTTAATAAAATTAATAAAATAAAAATGTTTTTTAAGATCGATACATTTTTATATGTAAATTCCTAATTGTAAATTAGAGGTTTACAAATTATTTATATAAATGGGGGTAGATAAATAAATGCACGACGATGAAGATGATTTTTATAAGGATTTTATGGAAATGTTTAGGAAATTTTTTGATATCAACGCTGATGTATTCGATGCAGACTTTGTATTTGTCCCAGATCCAGAAAGCGATCTAAATAAATCAATTAAGGACAAGGATATTAAAAGCTTTAAAATATCCTACCACTATGAAACAGGAATGGATAAACCAGAGATTCGATTTGAGGGGGATATTGACGAAAATAAATTATATAAATATTTTGATTTCTTAGATAAAAAAGGCTTTTCAATTTTCAGAACACCTCGATCAAGGCGTGGAAAAGTAATTGATGCAAGCGAATTATCCATGAAACTTGATTCTGCTGATAAGAATAAATATATATTAGAACCAAGAGTAGAAGTAGATGATTTTGGAGATCATTTTGAAATTGTACTTGAAGTACCTGGAATTGAGTCTGGGCATTTATTACTGAGTTTGGGCGATGATTCGAAAAAACTAAAAATATCTGGTGAAAATTTGACACGAAGATACGAGAAGGTAATTAAATTACCTAGTAAGGTCACGCTTGATGGATACCAATTAGATGTTAGAAACGGGATTGCTTCCATAATAATTAAGAAAAAAAATAAAGGTTAAGCTAGCAAATAACTTTATTAATTAATAAAAAAAATCTTAAATAAAAGAATAGAATTGGGTGTAAATAAGATAAAGATATAGTGGTGATGACTACGAGTGGTATTACGAGTGGCTTTAAGGGAAAAGATAACATGCTAAAAGTTAAAGATGCTTTCAAAGAAGATGCTGGAAGAGGATTAGTTAGAATAGATCCTGAAGTAGTTAAAAAACTAGGTTTAAAAACTGGTGATGTAATTCAAATTATTCATCCATTAACAGAGAAAAAAACAGCAGCGCTATTATATCCTGGTAGAAACGAAGATAAGGGGACGGGAACAATCAGATTGGATCCTTCTTTAAGAAGAAACTTAGGAGCTTCTGTTGATGATATTGTCGAAATTAAAAAGATTGAGGCAGCATTGGCAGACAAGGTTATTTTTGCCGGATTAAGAGAAGCTATTGTTTCAAGGAAATCTCAACAATTAGCAAGAATCTTGGAAAATAGAGTTATCACTAAAGGCGATATTTTAAGCTTCTATGCATATAATAAGAAAGTAGATTTAATAGTCATTGACTATTTTCCCAGAGCTGAAGCCGTTAGGATCCATTTAGACACTAAAATAATCATTAGCGATAAAAGTCACAGAGAAATCATTGAAATGGAGAAATTAAGGGTTTCTTATGAAGATATTGGAGGTTTAGAAGATGAAATTCAAAAAATTCGAGAAATGATCGAGTTGCCAATGCGACATCCCGAGCTTTTTAAGAGGATCGGAATAGACCCTCCTAAAGGAGTGCTATTACACGGACCTCCCGGAACTGGTAAGACACTATTAGCGAGAGCAGTAGCTTATGAAACGGAAGCTCATTTTATCACCATAAGTGGCCCAGAAATAATGAGTAAATTTTACGGGCAAAGTGAACAAAACCTTCGAAAAATTTTTGACGAAGCGAAAGAAAAGGCACCATCAATCATTTTTATTGATGAGTTAGATTCAATCGCCCCAAAACGCGGAGAAGTTACCGGGGAAGTAGAAAGAAGAGTAGTTGCTCAACTATTAGCTTTAATGGATGGTCTTGAAAGTAGAGGAGAAATCATTGTAATAGGGGCTACTAATCGTGTTAATGATATAGATCCTGCTTTGAGACGCCCAGGAAGGTTTGATCGAGAAATTGAAATAGGAGTTCCAGATACTGATGGCAGGTATGAAATTTTACTCATTCACACGCGCGGAATGCCATTACACGATGATGTAAACCTCCGTTTAATTGCTGAAAAAACTCATGGTTTTGTAGGGGCAGATATTGAAGCTCTTGCAAAAGAGGCTGCCATGTTAGCAATTAGAAGAATACTGCCCAAGATTGATTTAGACAAACCAATACCTTTAGAATTATTAAGTGATCTAAAAATTAGAATGCAAAATTTTCTTGATGCTTTAAACAGTATTGAACCATCTGCATTAAGAGAAGTCATGATTCAACAGCCTACTGAAACATGGGATGATGTAGGGGGACTTGAAGAAGTGAAAATGCAATTGAAAGAAATCATTGAATGGCCATTGAAATATCCAGAACTTTATTCACATCTTAATGCAAGACCACCTAATGGTATATTGCTATATGGTCCACCAGGCACGGGAAAAACATTAATAGCTAAAGCACTTGCCCATGAAAGCGAGGTGAATTTCATTTCAGTTAAAGGACCAGAGTTTTTATCCAAGTGGGTCGGGGAAAGTGAAAAAGCAGTAAGAGAAACGTTCCGTAAAGCGAGAGCTGCTGCACCTTGCATAATATTTTTCGACGAAATTGATGCAATTGCCGGAATGAGAGGCCGATTTGCCAGTTCTGAAGTAACCGAGCAAGTAGTTTCTCAACTATTAACCGAAATGGATGGTTTAGAGGGCCTAAAAGATGTAATCTTAATTGCAGCAACTAATCGACCAGACATGTTAGATCCAGCTTTATTGCGTTCTGGAAGATTTGGACGACATATTGAAATTCCAATGCCAGATTTTGAAACACGAAAAGAGATATTTAAGATTCACTTAAGAAACAAGCCTTTAGAAAGCGATGTAAATTTTGATGATTTGGCTGCTGCCTTAGATGGATATACAGGGGCTGATATCAAGGCAATATGCGAAGAAGCTACATTATTAACAATAAGGAAGAATTTGGAGCGCGTTGATAAGATCAAAAAAGAAGTTGTAGAATTGGAAGATAAATTAGAAGAATTGAAAACACAAGAAAGTGAAATGAGAAGAGCTGGAGAAGCTAGCGAAACATTGATCAATGAAATTAAAATGATAGAAAATGAGATAGATAAATTAAAAAAGGAAATGCTGAAAGATATTCGAATCTCGAAAAAGGAGTTTGATTTAGCCATAGATAAAGTGTTAAAGGGAGCAAAACGAGCCAAAAAAGCCTATGAAGCTTACTCAAAAGGAGCTGAAGAATTATACAGATGATTTAAATTCATCATAATTAAATATTAAATAAAAGAAGGTGAGATAAAAAAAAATGGTCGTTGAAAATCAAAGCAATGAGGAACAAACAATTAGTTTAGATACTCTACTTGAAGTCTTAGGAAATCCCACTAGAAGGATGATTCTAGCCAAGTTAGCAAAAGTTCCTCATTCTGCCCCTGAACTTGCAAGGTCGCTTGGAATAACACGTCAAGCAGTGCATAGCCAACTGAACCTTCTTTCAGAATATAATCTAATAGAAAACATGGATCCTCCAGATACTAGAGGAGGAAAATATCGAATTAAAAGTAATATCTCTGTTCGAATAGATATAACTCCTGATTATTATAACATTAGTTATCAAACCAGTGATGCTAGCAAGGAACTTGACACTAAGGAATTATCGAAATTGGGTTGCTTTGAAAAATACTCAGAGATAACTGATCCTGATGAAAAAATAAAGTTTCTAGGAGAACAACTAAAAAATATAGAAAGAAAGTTGAATTGGTTAGAAAATGATAGGATGGAAATGTTACACCAGAAAGAATGTCTCATACTTGAGATTAAAAAAATCATGAATGAACAATATAAGGATAGATTAAAAAAGATTTTAAGAACCAAGCTTCAAAGCGAAAAAGATTTAAGAGAATTACTCAATTTGACTGAAGAGATATTTTTCACGCTCTTTTTTAACCCTCAAAAATATCATAAAAAGATTAGTATAGATAATTTATTAGATGACTTATTTTTTGCCGATATGAACATATTTAGAAGAGATCAGAATAGAACTTCAATCCAGCACCTCCTCAAGGACATGTCATCTTTCATGAAATTTCTTTGGGAGGAAGAAGATGACTGGTTTTTTGATATCTAAGGTGTTGTAAAAAATGCAAATTTTCTTTTATATTTTTAAAATAAAAACATAAAAAACATGTATCTTGAAATGAAAAATGAATTTAAATGATTTAAAGAAAATCATACCTCAAATATTCATTCAAGTAAAAAGTGATGTTAAGCAAATTATTGGAAAACATAGAGCTGGTTTGAGCTTAGGACTAGCAAAATTGGGTATAAAGAATGGTAATTTTATTGGTGGATTGTTTTTTTATCCTGGAACAGAAATTATAATGAACGTTGATCCAATTTTAATCTTAATGAGTTCGCAACCAGAGTATATCGTCAAAGCATACGTTTATCACATTTTATTACATGAATATATTCACTCACTCGGATTATTGGATGAATATCAATGTAGAAAACTTGTTTTAGAAATATCTAAAAGGATTTTTAAAGATGATCATCATCCAATAATAAAAATAGCATTAGAAGGAATTGGAATTTATCTCCCAAATTTACAAATGTTATATATTCCTCCAATGAGAAAAACTGAAGGATTAATTATTGAATATCTTTCCAATTTTGATGAACATGGTTTAACATATTATTCCTAAAAAAATTTTATTCTTTTTCTAATAATAAGCAAGATTTAATGAAAAAAATCTTGATTGATAATCCAAGATTCTAACTTTAAAAATAATTCTAAAACAAAATTGTTTAATTAGGCATTAATTCCATTGTTTCATGAATATATTTTTTAATGCTCACTGATTTTTAAATTAAAATTTTTTTAGAAATTTAAAAAAGTTCTTAGATCTCTCAACTTTCAAATTTACTTATTTAGTTAAAGAATTAAATTTACATTTTCTAAGATATTAAAACTAGTATTAATTAATATTAAACATTAAAAACATTAAATTGAGAATTAATGGTTAGGTGAA
>CAZIEC010000109.1:0-8358 GCA_964538145.1 uncultured archaeon | reverse complement strand
AAGAAAACATTAGTCCATATAAATATCCAAGAATAATAGAATTTATAGATGAATTACCTAAAACTTTAATTGGAAAAATTTTACGTAGAGAACTTAGAAAATAAAAAAAAATACAATTTAGAAAATTATTTTATTTTTCTCTCTTTTATTTTTGAAACAAGTAATATAGAAATACCAATCATTAGCGTAAAACTGAAAATTGTAATTGGATATCCCGGAATAGCTTTACCAGAAGCTGGCGTAAAATACATTGTAAATACAGGGTCATGATCTAATGGACCGCCACCATAAACTCCATATTCAGGATAACATGTCACAAAAAATGCTGCCATTTCATCAGGATCAGTGGCATTATATGCAACTTCAAAAGGAATACCTTTTGTAAAGTGATTTGTTTGATTTATAACATAAGCAACGAGTAATCTTCCAAAATCACCAACTAAACGAGTCATTCCAGAAACTGAATTAATAAATTCAGCATCATGCTTGACATCTAAAGTTTCATAAAGGACATTATGGGTATCTGGAGTAGATTCTGTATAATTCGTTATTCTATATTTAGGTTTTTGAGAGAATTTAAAATCAAAAGCATGTGTTCCTCCTAAAGTAGTTTTAACTGTTGTTAAACCAGTTTTATGTGTAGTTGCATTAATCTCTCCTTCCTCTAAATCTGTTAAAGAGTAATCTTGACCGGCTATGATGAAACTCCAAGTTCCTAATGCCATTGCCCAATTAGTTGGAATCCAATGATCATCTGGATATGAAGCACCAATCCAAGGATCAGTGTAATTATCTCGATATGACATTTCTAAAATTTTACCCGCCTTATAATCTTGATATAGGGTGGATTCTCCAGCTGCTGTATCTATTACTAAAGTATATTTATAATATATATATTCTTGGCGACCAATATGGTGAGATCCATTGACATAAGTACCTGGGTCATTGTAATCAAAACCCCATTCAAAAGAGATTTTTCCTCTACTTCTATTTACTTTAGGGACAAAAAATGCTACATCAGTGTAATTATAAGACCAAGTATAAATGATTTTGCTTCCATTAACAGATCTTTGTAATGGCGAAAAGTCTACACTTGGATTAGCGACCACTCCTGCATCAATTACTTCCTCAGTATTCATCCCCATATAATAGAAAGGATTGATGTATTTACTAGTGTCATAATATTTATTCAAATTTAGATCATCAAAGCCAAATCACGTAGTATGCATGAAACCAATTAAAATTTCAGAACCATTTAACCAAGCATGTTGCCACCACATTTGTGCTGGAGCTGTCCATATACACTTTTTTCCATCTATATACCCCGTTTTATTTGCGAAAGCTAAAATTCCCATTTCAAAATTTCCTTCCTTGATCCATTTAATATTCCAAGTATTATTTAACCAAGAAACCATGGTTCTACACTTGGATGATCCCATTTCGAATTATTGAAAACATAGATATCCCAATAATTTTCAGTAAAATTATGACCATTAAATGCCTTTTGTGGGGTAGGAGAGCCTTCATTAGCTCTTGTAAAAGTGGACCAGAATCCTATTACTAAGAGGAATATTATAATAAAGCTCCCTAACGAGCATTTTATTGATTTATTCACTGTCATCATTCTTATACCCAAAAATTTTGTATCTTTAATGAAAGATTTATTGTTTAAATTTAACTGTAAATTTAATGAAAAGTCAAATAATAAGTGATTATCATGGTAATAATATCTTAAGAATAAGTCATCATCCAGGTTAGAACTATTTTATCATTAACATTCATATAAAATAAAAGTTATTGAACTAATATATGGATAAAATTTTTAAAAAGACAGCCCTTTCATGAATTACAATAGAAAATTTTTTCTTTAAGAACAATAGGGATTAATTTGATTGCATCATTAGGACATCTATGAAAGCAAACCGAGCAACCTCCGCAAGATTTATTAGAATTAATGGTAATGGCAATGTTTTTATCATTAAATTTTCGTAACGATAAGGGACAGTATTTAACGCAAGTACCACAAGATTTACATTTTTCTTGAATTGTATAAGCCTTGTAAATTAAATTTGATAATTCTTCTAACTTTATTTTTAAGCTTGTAGATACTTTGTTTTTATTCAAGGGTAATTAATGAAATTTTCAATTATATTAAATTTTTATTCAATAAAAAAATCAATTAATAAAAATGAGATGATGGAGTTTTTACTACTTTAATGAATCTTAGAACAAGCAGTTTTAAGAATCTTCTCAGCTTCTTTTGTAAAAGTAGTTATGATATCATCAACATCCATTAATGAATCTATAAGCCCACAAGATTGTCCAACTGGAATTGCTCCATTTTCTATATCTCCTTCAGTATAGACTATTTCATATCTTCTCAAATCTTCAAGGAATTCATCCATATCATAGGATAATTCTTGAGCTATCTTTTCTTCTTTTGATAGGAGCTTATCGTGTTCCAGGCAATATTTGTTTTTTAATAATCGTATTGGTCCAAATCCTCCGGTTGTTAACATTGTATCTCTTGCTTGTGCAGGAGGTATTAAATCTTTGTAATTAGGATGAAATTCACTCTGATTTGAAGCAATAAATCGTGTTCCCATTGCCACGGCATCAGCTCCCATTCCAATACAAGCTGCTACTCCTTCTGGGCTTGCAATACCTCCACAAGCTATTATCATTTTTTCTGGATATTTTCGAATAACTTGTTGTAATAATACAAGAGTCGTAATCATTTCATAGCTTTGATGGCCACCTCCTTCTGTTCCTGTTGCGACTATTCCATCACATCCCGCTTTTACAATTTTATCTACTAACCAAATTGCTGGTCCTACATGAAAGTGATACATGTCTGGTGCTTTTTCCTTCCAAATTTCTGCCGCAAATCTAGGCGATCCGGCACTTGTTACCCCATATATCAATTGTTCTCGTATTTTTGGATTTTCTTTACGCCATTGTGCTATTTTCCGGATCAAGATTTTATGGTCTGTTTGCACCCTTGCAGTACGAACATTTAACCCAAATGGCTTATCAGTATGCTCTACAACATAATCAATTTGAGCCTTAAAATCCTTTACTGGATTCTTTCCCCTTAAAGTAACATGACTGAGGACACCAAGCCCTCCTGCTTCAGAAGTAGCAATTGTTAGTTCTGTAGTGTAGAATGGTCCCATGGGGGCAGAAATAATGGGATATTTTATCCCAAAATTTTCAGTAATTTTTGTTTTTATCATATATTTCACATTTCTCATTAATACTTTTAATAATATAATTAAACTTCTCATAATAAAAATGCTATTTTATTAAACTCTTAAAATATAAAAGTTTGATTTTTTGACTAAAATGGAAAATCATAATTTATTACTGCTCTTATTAAATTGAGAAAATGATGGTCTTGCGATGTTGTTTAGGAAGAAATTAAAAGTGAGAATATTTTTATAATTAATTTTAATAATTTTATTTTCTCGAAAAATCCATTAACATTCTGTTTTTAAAATCCATTTTACAAAATAAATTAAAAGTTAATAATAAATAAGTAAAAAGTTATTTTATTTAGAAAAATTAAATTAATAGAATAAAAATGAAAATTTCTACCAGTTTAGACAGAAATTTAGAGATGCTGGACGGATTGCCGGAAGATTCGGTAATAACTAAAGTATTATTATAAGCGAAGCCTCCTTTTAATTTAAAAGATGGTTTTTATAAGCTTGGTAATTTAGAATTCGAATTTTATGACGATCCTCAAGGATTACTAACAATAACTAACAAGAAGATATTAAATATCGATCCCGCAACCAGCATTCCGGAGTTTGTTGTTAAAAGCTTAAATATCGTGTTAGGAGAGTGCGGAGTTCCTGAAGAACAGTTTTTAAAGCAACCAGTTCCGTTTAATATATACGTGCTTTGGATCCATGATGAAAATTTAGTAGCTAAAGCTCATGTACATCCAGAAAAGTGATTTAATTTTCAAGAAACAAATAAATTTCACTTAAATCGAGATAAATAAATTTTAAAATTCATATTTTTTCCTTAGTTAATAACTCTTTCTTATTGCCATAATTTAAAAAAATTTTTAACTTGAAAAACTTGATTAAAATAATTAAATAATTAATAAACAATTACCCTATAAGTAAAAATTTTTAAAAATAAGAAAGGTGTAAATATGAAAAGAGTAGCGATAATAGGAGTTGGCATAACGCCTTTTAAAGCGCGGTATATTGATAAAACTTATTTTGAATTAGCTTATGATGCTACTAAATTAGCTTTAGAAGATGCTAATAAAAATGGCGCAGAAATAACTCATGAAGACTTGCAATCAACAGTTTATGGAATATATAATGAATTATTTGAAAGACAATTCATGCCAGATATTTTTATAAATAGTTATATTGGAATGAACAATAAACCTGGTACCAGAGTAGCTACGGGAGGCGCAACAGGAGGTTATACCGTGAGAATGGCTTTTGCAGAGGTAGCTTCTGGACTGACAGATTTATGCTTATGTTTAGGAGTTGAAAAGTGCAATGATTGTTATGACGAGCAAATTAATTTGGGAATACCAAATTAAGCTTAAACCGGCACTACAACTCCAGAAGTTCTTAATGCCATAGCTTATTCTGCTGATATGACATATGAGTATCCTTTAGGAATGTTAGCAGCATCTTCCTATGTTATCATGGTGAATGCGCATTTTGAGGAATTTGGGAACCCTACTGAAGAACAAATGGCTTTAAATTTTAACAATTAGTTAAAATTGGCTATAGTTAGCGTGAAAAATCACGGTAATGCCATGAACAATCCTCGGGCGCAATCACCAATGAAAATAACTGTAGAAGATGTATTGAATTCTCGGATAATATGTTATCCCTTTAAGTTGCTGGATTGCTGCTTATATTCAGAAGGATCGGCGGCATTAATATTAGCAAGTGAAGAGAAAGTAAAAGAATTAAAAGTAGAGAATCCAATTTGGATAACTGGAGTTGGAGCAGCAAATACAGATTGTTTCATTGGAAATAGAGAAGATATGGGCCGTTTATATTCAAATATCTATGCCGCTAAAAAAGCATACAAAATGGCTGGTTTAGATTATAATAAAATTAAAAGTCAAATTGATTGTGCTGAACTTCACGATGCTTTTTCAGGGCAAGAAGTAATATCATATGAAGAACTTGGGTTTGTTCCATTTGGAGAAGGTGGCAAGTGGATAGAAGAAGGCGGTCCAATGATGGATGGAGAATTACCATGTTGTCCTTGTGGAGGTTTGATTGGAATGGGCCATGCTGTTGGAGCAACTGGAATAATGTCAACGGGAGAAGCTGCCTTACAATTGAGAGGTGATGCTGGTAAACATCAAGTAACAATTGAAAAAGGAAGGGCAATTTCACATT
Organism: uncultured archaeon; assembly: GCA_964538145.1. Lineage (GTDB taxonomy): Archaea > Asgardarchaeota > Lokiarchaeia > Sigyniarchaeales > SOKP01 > SOKP01. The sequence goes on along the minus strand of CAZIEC010000109.1, from coordinate 2,968 downwards.
CCATTGGTGGTCCTGGGGCAGCTTATGCTGCTGTAATTGTAATGGCAAATGAGGAGGGATTAAAGAAATGAATAATCAATTCCAGGCTCACGAGATTAGAGATGTCATAAAGATTAATTACAAGTACTCAATGGGGGGTCAATCAAAATTTTTCATTGAATTAATGAATAACAAGAAAATCTTTGGTACAAAATGCAATAAGTGTGGTAAAGTGTGGTTACCTCCCAGAATCAATTGTTCTGATTGTTACGAACCTACGAGTTGGATAGAAGTGAAACAAACTGGCACGATAGAAGTAAGCACAATTGTTTGGTTTTCAACTTCTGCCTTTATTAAAAATATACCTTATGCTATAGCCTTCATAAAATTAGATGGTGCGGATACAGCAATGTTACAAGGCATATTTTCAGAAAATTTGGTACCTTCAAAAATAAAGAAGGGAAAGAGAGTAAGAGTAGTATTTCAGAAGGAAAGACAAGGCAAAATGACAGATTTTTTCTTCGTTCCAGAAGAAGAATATGAAACTTGGATAAATAAACCAGATTTTGAAGGAGGTGAATGAAATGGGTGAAGCCATGGAAAAGCTTAAAGTTGTAATGGAGGAATTAAATAAAATTCCAAAAGCTCAATTGGTATTTACAACTGATATTGGAGGAAAGGTTGAAAATTGGAATAAAACATTTCAATTTAATTTAAGCGGCGAAGATCCATTTCATTTAATAATACAAGATAAAATTGCGAGGGTAGTTGCTGGAGAATATTCTAATCCAGATATAATAATGGAAGGCGATCCAAATGCCATTGTTAAAATCTGCGAAGGAAAGGGAGATTTTACTCATGCAATTTCGAGAGAAGAGATTCAAGTTGTTAAAGGAAAAGTAATGGATATAATACGCCTTACACGGGCAATTACTATAGTTTTAAAGACAAAATAGAATGAAAATCTAACAAAATTTTTTTATTTTTTTCAAGATTTAGAAATTAAAAAATGAAAAAGAGAATTTTTTTTTCGCTAATTACTTACCTTTCCATTTAGGTTTAACTTTTTGTAATCTTGCTGCGGCTCCAATGGAGAAATCTTTCGTTTGTAAAAGCTGAGAACTCACCAATGTTTCTAATTCATTACCAAAGTTGATATCTTTCCCATAACAATCATCAATTAGTTTTTTACTCAGCCCAACTGCTAATGGTGCGCTATCTATTAATTCATCTACATAATTTTTTATGATTTTGTCTAAATCTTCAATGGAATCTGCGAACTTGTTTACAACTCCTAATCTATAGGCTTCTTCACCATCAAAAGTTCTTCCTGTTAAGATAATATCTTTTGCATTAGCGATGCCTGCGATTCTAGTTAAACGAATAGTCCCTCCAACATCGGGATTCATCCCTATTTTTGTTTCTGGCATGCTAAATTTAGCAGATTTTAATGCAAATCTGAAATCACATGCCAAGGCCATTTCAAATGCTAATCCCAAGCAATACCCATTTATCCTAGCTATAACTGGTTTTTCAATTTTTTCAATCTTGTTGATTATGGGCTGAATGAAAGTGTTTACAAAATGCCGAAAATTGGGTGGTTTTTTAATGTCCTTAATGCCAATTGAGGATAAATCTGCAGTTGTTAACATGTTCAAATCAATTCCAGCGCTAAAAACATTTTCTTGACCCGTTATTATAATTACTCTTGTATTTGTTTGACTAATCTCTTGTAAAGCATCTCTGAAAGCGTTCAATAAATCTAAATTAAAAGCATTCTTTTTATCTAATCTATTGAGTTTTATAGTGGTAACTGTATTATCTTCGTTTGTTTCAATCAAAACTAAATTTTCACTCATTTTAATTTTTCCTAATATTAATTTACTTCAATTAATTTAATTATATATTTACTTAAAGTATTATCTAATATAAAATCCAATTTTTTAAATCAACATATAAGGTTCATTGAGATAGTTTTATAATAATGCGTGTTTTCTTAACTTCTTGAAGATTAGTCATAATTAAAAATTTATATATATTTGTTGGCGAATATTAAATAATAAAAATAATCAAAAAAATTTTTAAAGAGAAAGGTGTATATCATGTCATATTTTTCAGAATCAAATCCTGAAAATAAATTGGTGATTTCAGCTGCTCTTGCAGGAGCAGCTACAAGAAAGGAGCAAAATCCTGCCGTACCTTATGGACCAGAAGAATTTGCTGAAGAAGCAAAAAAATGTTATGAAGCAGGTGCAGCAATTGTTCATATTCATGCTAGAGATGCCGATAAAGGTGGAATTCCTACAGCAGATTTAGAAATCATTAAAGCTACAATAGAAGCAATTAAAGAAAAAGCTCCTGATGTCATAATAAATCTAAGTACAGCAATCAGCGCTGTAGCAACAGAAAGAGAACGCATTCAACCAGTTAGGAAATATAAACCACCTTTAGCTTCACTTAATACAAACAGCATGAATTTTTCAATTGGAGATTTTAGAACTGGAAAGGTAGTAATGGCTGCTAATAACGTGTTTCAAAACCCGTTTAGCATGATACAAAATTTTGCCAAACACATGAAAAAAGTAGGAACTAAACCAGAATTAGAAATATATGATCTCGGAGGAATGTACAACATTCTTTTCTTAAACAAGCAAGAAGGACTTTTTGAACAACCACTCCATTTTCAATTCGTATTTGGTGTATTGGGAGGAATGCCCTTTAGTCCTGGAAATTTACAAACTCTCTTGAATTTAAAACCTCCAAATGCCACGTGGAGCGTGTGTGGTGTAGCAAAACAACAATTTCAAGCAGGAATGTGCGCAGCACCAATAGGTGGTCATATTAGAGTTGGCCTAGAAGATAACATTAGAATGCCGAATGGTGAATTAGCAAAAGGAAGTTGGGAACAAGTAAAATGGGCCAGAAAAGTCGCTGAAATTGCTGGAAGAGAGATTGCTCAAGGAGAAGAAGCTTTAAAGATTTTTAACTG
>CAZIEC010000108.1:0-8375 GCA_964538145.1 uncultured archaeon | reverse complement strand
CCTATTAAATAGCGTAATTGTCCAATATAAACAAAAGCTATTAGATTATAATCACCATACTTTTCCCGAAATTCTGGATGTCCATTATATGCGTGCTCATAAATAATCACGGGCCAATTATTAATTAATTTAGCAACAACATCTGGAGATTTCTCTGCTTTGGCTTGAAGATCTGAGAAAGTAGGAACTCGATCTGGATTGACACGAATAATTTCTATTCCAAATTCTGCTGTCTTGTAATCTTTATTTCCTTCTTCACTGTAGACAATGATTGTTATGAATGGGCTCTTTTTAAGATATATTGCTGTCATTTTAAGATTTTCTGTTGGCAATTTAATAGGCAAATGAATTGGAATATTATTTCTGCTAGTGTAATTTAAAAATTCTTCCAAAGTTATTTCTTCTGATATTCCATAAAAATCAGGTTGATCTAATGTGAATTGTGAAACACTAGGCTGATAACAACCTATTACAATGAATATTATCAATACAATCGATAAAGAGATTATAAATTTCTTATTTTGATTGATCATTTTTTAACCACCTCCATATGCAGCGAATTCATAATGACCTCTTTGATCTAAATAATAAGGATAATCCCAGTAGGGTTCATGACGATCCCATAATGGCCATTGTGAACCAGTATATTTATATCTTAAATACATAAAATGACTGCCATCTATTTTAATAGATGTAACAGATGTTTCCACAAAAGCCAATAAATCTACAGTATTATCTGGATCTGTATTAATTACACCACTAAAAATTAAGTTTGAACTTTCATAAACATAATATGAAAATTCTCCTAAACCAGTAAGCAATAATTTATATGTATAAGTATGAGTATTCAAAGGTTTTAAAATTGTTGGATAAATCATTCGACGACCATTAATATCGTTCTTTTCAACATAGAAATCAACAGTTAAAAAAGGAAAAATGAACCAAACCCAATGATGTACGTATCCTAATTGAACCCAATAATTTTCATAACGAGATAATGAAATATCAATCCATTCAGCACAAGTCTCAGAATAAGGAACGTGTGGATAAATTGTAAATATATTACCTTGAACACCTTCATGTTGTGGACCTGAACCTCCATTATAATAATAACCCGCGTAATATCGTGTTGAGCTTGTTGCTCTAACATTTGAAATGGGTGAGAATATAAAGAATAGCAATGCCAGAATTAACAATATATACGATAAAATTGATTCTTCTAACTTCAATTCTTTCATATTTTATACTCACCAATTTTATTTTGATAATTTAATTTTAATAAATTTTTGTCAAAAAAAGAAAAAAGATTATTGAATATATAAATTTTTAGTTAAAAATTGATGATTAACAATCATTTTAAAATAAAGTTTTTTAAAATTTTAGAAAAAATATTAATTATCAAGATCAAAACAGAAAGTAGAATTATTTAAAATCACTTGTTTACTAAATATTGTTGTTAAAAGTTAACTTGAATTGATGAAATACATGTAAAATTGGTAATTTTTAGGAATTTTTGATGCAAGCATTTCAAAACTAGATTTTCTTTCATATTATTTATGGAAGAGCATCTAGATTTTTTCTTTTTTCTATCGTTTCATTATTCAAAAAAGGAAATAAATTAAATTTATATTTTATAATATCAAAGTTTTTTGTTTATTTTTATTTCCATAAAAAAGACTTTAAAAAAAATCTACTAATTTTTCTATAAATTTTTGATATGAACCAAAATTTAGATTATGAAGAAATAAATAAAGGAAGGAAATTAACCAAAATGGAATTAAATGCACATTCGTTAGATATTATTGATGTTGCCAGAGAGTTAAAAACATCCATCGAGAGGGGATTATCTGAAGAAGAGGCAAGAATCCGTCTTGAAAAATATGGTAAAAATCAATTAATTGAGAAAAAAAAGATATCTGCTTTCCAGATATTCATTAAGCAATTTAAAAACTTTTTAGTATATCTTTTAATTTTTGCTATTGCTATAACGCTTACAATTGGAATCTATAAATTATCAATAGGTGAAAACCCCGAAGAATTCTTGGATGCAATAGTTATTTTTATCATCCTTGTTGTAAATGCATTCTTAGGTTTTTATCAGGAATATAATGCTGAAAAGGTACTTGAAAGCTTAAAAAAAATGGCACCACATTCAGCCAAAGTTAAACGTGATGGTATTATTAAGGAAATTTATGTTAAAGATGTGGTTCCAGGAGATATCATTAAATTAGAAGAGGGAGATAAGATTCCCGCAGATGCTCGTCTTATAGTAGGATATTCTCTAAGCGTGGATGAATCTATTTTGACTGGTGAATCAAAACCTGTACATAAAACCCCAGATATTGTTGAAAAGGAAAAAATTCTAGCAGATCGAAAAAATATAGTATATAGCAATACGATCATAACGCGTGGCAATGGGGACGCAATTGTAATTTCAACAGGCATGAATACAGAAATTGGAAAAATTGCTGAAAAAATTCAAAAAGAAGATGAACCTAGTCCATTCCAACAAGATATTGATAGGTTTGGAAAGAAACTTGGAATAGTAATAGTTATTATTTGTCTCATTTTATTCATTTCTGAAATTGCTCTAATATTATTATTTCCATCAACAATAGTAAGCGATATTGGAAAGGAAATAATTTCAGCTTTAAACATTTCTATAAGTTTAGCAGTTTCGGCAGTTCCAGAAGGTTTAATTATCGTGATTACAGTGGTCATGAGTATTGGGATGAAAAAAATAGCCAAGAAAAATGCCTTAGTAAAAACTTTAAATGTAGTAGAGACCCTTGGACGTGTAAATGTGATATGTACGGATAAAACTGGAACTTTAACTAAAAATGAAATGACTGTGGTTAAAATATTTCTTGGTGGTAAAGAATATAATGTATACGGCACTGGCTATACTCTTGAGGGAAAAATCATTGATGAATTAGAGAATACAGTACCAATAACTCCAAATTTAAAAAGATTTTTAGAAGTAGGAATGTTTTGTAATAATTCTAATGTAAATATCAGAGAAGATAGCATGGTACTTGATGTAATTGGCGATCCTACTGAAGTATGTCTTAAAGTGTTAGCATTGAAAGCAGGAATCGAAACAAAAGCAGAAAAAATTAATGAAATACCCTTTAATTCTGATAGAAAAATGATGTCAGTCGCAGTTAAGATTGATGATAAAATTTTCTCTTTCATCAAAGGTGCTCCAGATGTATTAATAAAAAATGCGAATAGGGGTCTATTAAATGATGAAATTAGACCCATAGATGAAATTAAGGACTTATTTTTACATAAAAGTGAAGAATTTGCTAAAAATGCCCTACGTGTCTTGGGAATTGCATATAAACCTCTAAATGAAGAATTTTTAGAAGAAGATATGGAAAAAGACTATATATATCTTGGTTTAGTAGGAATTATTGATCCTCCGAGAGAGGAAGTAAAGATTTCTATAAAGGAAGCTAAAACAGCTGGAATAAGAACGATCATGATTACTGGTGACCATAAAATAACAGCAATGGCAATTGCCAAGGAAATTGGATTAAGCGAAAACGGAATTGTTTTAACTGGAGAGGATTTAGAGAGAATCAATGACGAGGAACTTAGTGAAAGGATTCACTCCACAAACATCTTTGCTAGAGTTTCTTCAGAACATAAACTTCGGATATTAAATATATTAAAAGATGATGGAAATATCGTTTGCATGACAGGAGATGGCGTAAATGATGCTCCTGCTGTGAAAGGTGCCAATGTGGGCGTTGCAATGGGATTGAAAGGTACAGAAGTCACTCAAGAAGCAGCAGATATAATCCTTCTTGATGATAATTATGCTACGATAATAAATGCTATTGAAGAGGGGCGTGGAATTTTTAATATTACAAAAGGTTTCTTTAGATACATGTTGAGTGTTAATTTTAGTGAAATCGTTCTTATATTTGTAGCATGGATATTAATAAAAGCATTTGTTAACATTTTTCTTGCTCAACCTTTGGAACCTATTCAAATTTTATGGTTAAATATCGCAACAGATGGAATTCCTGCAATGGTATTAGGATTAACTCCAACTGAACCAGGTTTAATGAAATCTCCTCCTAGAAAGGATTTTAATTTAATTTCAGATATTAAAAAAGCACTTATAATAACCGCATGTATTGCAGCTCTTTCAAGCATTATATTATACGTTATAACTTGGTCTGTTTTTATACCTACATGGAAAAACCCTAGTTCTGTTTGGTATGATGCCCGCTTTATTATTGGAACCAATATATTTGGAATAAACTATTCTGGAACTCAATATTCTATAGCTGTTGCTCAGTCCATGGTTTTTACTAATGTTGTTTTTTTTGAATTATTCTTTGTATTTTCATGTACTTCTGAAACTCAACCCATGTGGAGATTTCCAAACAAACATTTATTTTGGGCAACGGGATTATCATTTGCCTTACATTTATTGATTCTCTTCACGCCTATTGGAATCGCTTTTCATGTTGTTCCATTGGATAAATGGTATTTTTGGATTCCTACATTAGGAAGTTCTTTAATTATTGTACCTATTGAAGAATATAGAAAGTATCGTGAAAGGAAAAAAAGAAAAATGTAAATTAAATTCAATTTATTTTTTTTTTTATTTACTATACTCATGTTATTTCTTTTAAGATATTAACAAAATTCAAATAATAATATTAAATTTTTATTTCAAGAATCGATAAGCAAATAGAGTATAAACTTTTATTGCATCAATGTAATCACTAATTTCAATTGATTCGTTTACAGAATGCGCTGTGGAAGCGTTTCCTGGACCAAATAAAATTGTATTGGGACAAAAATTTGTATTTCTGAAATAATTTGCATCTGCAGCAGCAGGGAATATCATGTAAAACGGATTTTTATTATAAATCTCTTTCACTATATCATAAAAAGTTTTTAATGCACTCGATTCTCTCCATTCATGCCAATATGAACCCTCAGTTGCATTTATAATCTTAATTTCAAAAAATTCTCCTTCCAGCTCTTCATTAAGATTTAATTTAACGGGATATCTTAATATTTCTTCAATATAATTTACCATTCCTTCAATAATTTGATTTATTTCTTGATTAGGCAGTAATCTGAAATCAACAACAATTTCACAATTATCTGGAATTACATTTTCTTTAATTCCACCGCTTATCATTGTAACTGAGCATGTAAATTCTGTTAAAGATTTTAATAGATTTTGGAGCAATGGTTGCTCGGATAAAATTTTTTCGAAAATATTTTTGTTAGGAAATGCTGTTGACATTAGATCTTTTAGCTGTTCCTCGTTGAGAGGTGGGTTTATCTTAGGAATGAATTTTTCTATTCTATTTAAATTTGATATAAACTCATTAATCATGTAAATTGCATTTTTTCCAAGTGAAGGCATTGAAGAATGACATGATTTTCCATGAGCGATCACTTTTACTAATAAATGCCCTTTTTCTCCAAGAATGATCGCTTTTGGTAATGGTTTTAATCCGGTGGCTTCCCCTACCACAACGAAATCTGGTTTAATGTTATTTAATGCATTTTCAACTGACCATTTAGAACCTAATTTTCCTCCAGTTTCCTCATCGGCTACGGCATTTAATATTAAATTTCCAGATAAATTAATACCTAATTTTTTCAATATTTTCAATGAAATTGCCATTGCTGCTAATCCGCCTTTCATATCAGTGGTTCCACGTCCAAAAATCAGTTTTTTACGCTTTATTTCACCACTCAAGGGGTTATATTTCCAATCCTCTTCATTTCCCGGCGGTACTACATCCATATGCCCATTATACAATAAGATTTTATCCTTAGTATTTTCATTCAAACGTGCTATTAAATTAGCCCGATTTTTATCAAACTCAAATATTTCCACGTGGATATTTTCTTTAGATAAATATTCTTTTATGACTTTTGCCACATTAAGTTCGTTTCCAGGAGGATTATAGCTTTCTGCTCTAATGAGATCTTGAAGAAAAAAGATGTATTCTTCTTTATTTTCATTTATTTCATTTATTATTAACTCTTCACTCATTTTGATTATCTTTTTAATATATAATTAATCTTAATATAGAATTAACGCTTTTATTTTTTAATATCTAATAAATTTGTTAATTTCTAAATCTATTATTAAAAATTCCGAAATTTTTTTATTTCTTAAATATTTTTTAATTTAAAAAATGAACATTTCGGTTGTTTCTCTTGTCTCGACAAAAAATTAGTTCAAAAAAAGCTTTCTTGGCATGTTTGTTAATATTAGCGGTTGTCTTAACAAACATTCAAATTTTTGCCAATTTAAATTTGAATATCGGAAATATTAATACACTAAATAAGGAAAACTCCGATATTATCGAGATCCCCTCACTCTCAGATAGTTATTTAACTGATTATTACATCAAGGGGTGGGGATCTAATCAAAATGTTAGAATATTTGTTACAAATAGTTCCTCATCTAATAATAATCAAAATTATTTTGATATTCCTTCAATGTCAAAAGCAGATACGACCTATTTAACTCAAGGCGATTTTAACTTTACATTCCAAAATAATTATACCACGGACTATGTATTAGAGGATACAAATGCATTGGATGCTGCTAATTTCATAAATTTTCCATATAATACAAAAGAAGGTTATTCTGCAATAAACTTACATTCAGGGACGAATACAACAAATTTATACCTAAAATATCTCGTGGATAGTTCCCAATCAACATTTATTAGGATAAACAGCGCAAGTGGTATCATCAATTTTACGGTTTTAGCCAATTTCACGGATACAAAATATTCAAGCACATCTCCAAGTATCTCTTTGAATTTTAAGAAGGAAACAATTTTAAGTTTATTCTTAACATATCAATTAGAAGCAAGTAAAAATACCTATATGACTCTAAAGATATATGACACGTATTCTAAATCATGGATTAATATAACAAAACCCATTTTATTCAATAGTTCTTTAGGCATTCAAGAAATTAGCAAAAAAATAATCAATCAAAATCTCAATTACATTCATCCAAAAAGTAACTCGAGTCTTATTCAGTTCTTTTTCAAGAGGTTTAGTCCAGAAACGTATAATATAACCATGTATGAGTTAGATATTTCTTCTATTTATGCTTTTGATATTCCTATAACAAGCACCGATCAAGTTGCCTTAGAATTTGACTTAAAAGGCCTTAAAACAACAGTAAACGGTTTTTATGCTTGGATACGTACTTTAAACTTAACATTAGCAAAACATGCTGAATTAAACATATCTCTATACAAGGCAAACGGTACAATTGCAAGAACTCAAACTAACTTGCGCTCAGAAACTTTAAAACCATTAAAAAATTCTTTAATTGATTCCATTATTTTAAAATATAATGATTATCATGGAGATAATGTCACTTTCTTTAAATTTAACAACGTAAACACTGCCAATCTCAATTTATACAACTATTTCATCGTCATCAAATCGAATATTACGCAACCAATATATTCCTTAGTAACTTTACCACGAGAAACCTATGGAGATCCAGATAGAATTGTAGATCATCAATTAAAGAAATCTACTGATGGAGGAATTAATTGGGAAAATGCTAAAAAGCAAGTATCGCCTTCTTACTTATCAGAGCAATTAGATGCAAGCCCATTCAGGATAAATGTAACCAGAGGGTACATGCCATCTGATTTTATCATTAAAGGAACGCAAACTCTTACTATAAATGGCATCCCAATTCAAGATCAAGAGATTAACACTCCTCCATATGATAAAAGTTCACATTTAACATGGGGATTAGGACGATGGACAAATAATTTTTCATCTCCAATAGTAAACAATTCTCTCAATAATTTTAGAATAGTTCTCGAATGGAATAAATCAAACATAAAGGGATTTACATTTAATGTAACATACAGCGTGAAGGGATATTGGGATGATGTTGCGAAAGCCCACTATTCTGCTAGCTATGATACTGATCCACTCTGGATTTTTAATTATACTTTTGATTCAAATAATGCTAATTTTAAAAATTGGAATTTCTTGGAATTTTGGTACATCTATCAAGATTATTTTGATGCCTATAACCTCACAAATCCAAATAATGCCAATATTTATAATGATACAAGTAAAGAAATTCCATTTGGAACCAGCTCTCATAAGGATAAAGTAGTCGTTTCTAATGATATAGTAAATGGCATAAATGGAAATTATACCTTGTACTTGAAATCATACAATTTTGCTTACAACATGCATAGTTATATCGATTTTAAAGGAAATTTGTGGGAAAATAAAGGCTTCATGTATGGAGATAACATTACGGCTCGACTTGATATTCAGGATATGTACAATAATGCTCCTAAAAGTGGTACAGCAAAAGTCGTGCTATT
>CAZIEC010000107.1:6039-8405 GCA_964538145.1 uncultured archaeon | reverse complement strand
ATTAGAAGTTCTGCAACAGCCGAAGATTTGCCTGACGCATCTTTTGCCGGACAACAAGATACCCATCTTAATATTTCTGGCGAGAAAGAAATACTTGAGTATATTTTAAAAGACATGGCATCAGTCTTTACGACTCGTGCTACCATGTACAGAGAGAGAGCCGGTTTTGATCATTTTGCCGTGAAACTTAGTGTAGGAGTTCAAGAAATAGCTGGAGGATTACGAGGTGTAAGATCATCGGGAGTAATGTTTACTGAAGACCCGGATAGTGGAAATAAAAATGTTATTGTTATCAGAGGTACTTGGGGTCTAGGAGAATTAATCGTTCAGGGAGTTGAAAAGGGAGATGAATTTGTTGTATTTAAGCATTCTCCAAAATTACAAATCATTAGCAAGAGTTTAGTTAGAAAAACTAAGATGATGATCTTCGATACAGAGAAAGGTGGAACGATTACAAGACCAATAGTTAAGGAATTACAAAATACATTTTGCCTAACTGATGAACAAGTAATAAAATTAGCAGAATATGCAGTAAAAATACGAGAACATTATGGGCGTCCCATGGATATTGAATGGGCATTAGGAAATAATGGAAAGATTTATATTGTTCAAGCAAGACCTGAAACGGTTCATTCTCAAAAAGGAGATAAGGAAGAAATCTTTTATTTATTAGAAGATCCAAAAGATTTAATTGAAAAAGGATATCTTATTGAAAATTCAGGAACAGCGATAGGTAGAAGAATTGGATTTGGAAAAGTAAAAATTATTGAATCCATCAATGAAGCCAATCTACTTGAAGAAGGGGATATTTTAATAACCGAGGAAACAAACCCTGATTGGACTTCATACATGCAAAATTTGGGTGGTGTAATTACTGAAAGAGGTGGGCCAACATGTCATGCTGCAATTGTTTCAAGGGAGCTCAATATTCCTTCAATAGTAGGTGCAGATAACATAATAGAAATCATTAAAGAAAAACAGAGAAATGAAAACTTAGAAACTTTAACAATAGATTGTAGTGAAGGAGAGCCTCGCATTTGGACAAAAGAGGTTGAATATGACTATGATACTATTGAATTTGCACAACTACCGATGACTAAAACTAAAATAATGGTTAATTTAGGAATTCCAAAAGGCGCATTATCAGCAGGAAAGTATCCTGATGGTACTGGTTTGGCTCGACTAGAATTCATAATTAATGATGAAATTCAAATTCACCCAAATGCTCTCATCGATTTTGATTCACTAGTAATGCGATATAATGTTTTATTAGAACAAAGAAAAAAGATTGAAAATATTAAGAAGAGCAATTTATACCATAAAGATCCATTCAATGTAGAAATTAAAAAGTTGAAAGAAACTTTGGATAAAATTAGAGAGTTAACTGTTGGGTTTCCAGATAAGGAAGAATTCTACATTGAAAAATTAGCAGAAGGAATTGCTACAATTGCAGCGGGAGTATGGAAAACTCTACCAGATGGGACAATCGCCCCTTGTGTCGTTAGATTGTCAGATTTTAAGACTAATGAATATAAAAATTTAATCGGAGGCTGGATCTATGAAGGAGATGAAAATAATCCAATGCTTGGTTTTCGTGGAGCTTCAAGATATGTTTCAGAAGATTTTCGTAATGCATTTCTCTTGGAATTAAAAGCAATAGCAAGAGCTCGAAATTGGGGATTAAAAAATATAATCCCAATGGTACCTTTTTGTAGAACACCCGAAGAAGCCTGTGAAATTTCAAAGTTAATGGAAAAAGAAGGGTTGATTCGTGGCAAGGATGGGTTACAAGTTTATTGCATGGCAGAAATTCCCTCAAATATATTTTTGGTCGATGAATTTTGTAAATATTTTGATGGATTTTCCATCGGGTCAAATGATTTAACACAATTAATTTATGGTGCTGGTCGTGATAATGAAAAATTAATTCCTCTTTCAAAAAAATATAATTATATAACAAATAGTGAGGCTATTAGAAGATCAATCAGTCATTTAATAAAGATTTCCCATGAAAATGGCAAAAAAGTAGGCATTTGTGGTCAAGCTCCTAGTGATGATCCGGATTTTCTAAGATTCTTGGTACGAGAGGGCATTGATTCGATTTCTCTTAATTTTGATACTTATGCAAGAGGAAGAATTAACACTTGGCGAACCGAAATAATAGAATCGAAAGTAAAACCAGAATATCGAGATAAGTCTTATGAATTACTAAAAAATTGCGATGATTTAGTTGAAAGAATTCGAGTACCGAGGGGAAAATTGCGCAATCTTGTAAGAAAACATAGACGAGATGCTGAACCAAAATTAATAGAAATAACTGAAAAATTTGACGAAATTTATATCAATTTAAATAAAATTTCAAGTAA
>CAZIEC010000107.1:0-5939 GCA_964538145.1 uncultured archaeon | reverse complement strand
ATTTCTAAGTTTTAAAATAATTAAATAAACAATATTGGTAAAAATTTATGAGAATTGTTTCTCCCATTGGTTTCTTTTCTCTTTTTTTGAGCTAATCCTTAATTTTTTCTAAGATAGACATTATTCTATAAATTGTAGTACGTGAATGAAAAGGTATGTTTGGATCTGTGGTTAAATCATCTATCATGTAAATAATGTTGCTCGAAATAACGCCTGGAGACTCGTCTGTTCGCTCTAATTCCTCAATGCTTTTTTGCGCTACTCTTTTAATATTTCGAGGCACTGCCCTATCATTTATCATCCCATTTAATAACTGTTTTACATTTTCAAAAGCTTTTTTAGTATTTTCTGAAAAATTTATTTCCATGCCCATTTCAATAACCCCTTGAAATATTTAATTAGATATCGATTTTTCAGTTCAATAAATATTAGAAAAAATTTATTTTTTTTCAATTTTTGGGTTTTCAAAAAAATTATATTTTTAATTAAGTTCTATTAAATCGCGTGTGAACTTTATTGAATGGAAAAAAAAGACAATAATGGATTAATGAACAAATATTTTCCATGTGAAAATTTTATAAATTCTTTTTTATTTTGTTGCATTGATTTAAGTAGGGATGGTGGTCTAGCTTGGTGTGATTCTCGGTTCGGAACATTTTTTATAAATAATAAGATGCATAAAACCGAGAGGTCGGGAGTTCGAATCTCCCCCATCCCAAATCTCTTTTATATTTTTAATTAATTTTTATTAATATTTTATAAACTAATAGTTAAAATTTATATCATTTTTATTTCTCATCAAATGTATAATCTAATTTGTTATTTAATAATTAAATTTGAACAATTTAAATATAGATCATGAAGAATCCATTAATCCATGGAGTTTTATATGTTGAATTGAATGATAATTTGGGCCCAAACCCTGTAATGAGTTATCCTACTACAATTGATTTCCAAAAACAAATGCAAGTGAGTATAAAAGTAATAACATTATTATCTGGAGAGAAAGGGTTGGTGCCAAAAACCTTGGTAATACTTCCTTTTCCCGCTCTTGAATTAAAGGGCTTAGTTAAGTACATTGTTTGGGAGGATAAAGAAAGACGTGGAGGGATTGGACAATCTGCCTTAGTTCTCCTTTTCAAAGAAATTAATGATGCAATATTTTATAAATTCATAAACGATTTTGAACCCATTTTTGACAACATTGCTCAAAAAATAATTAAAATTGAACAATTTGGTCGCGAAGAAAATTATCTTTTAGAAACATTAAAAAATTTTGAGATCGAATTAGAAGAATTACTTGAAGAATTAAAAAATCGGACTTTACTAAAGCAGAAATATTCAACTGAATTTCCTGAATCTGCTACTCAAGCACATGAATTTCCTGATTTTAAATTTAAAGTAGCAATAGTTGGCGATCCAACAGTAGGTAAGACATCCTTAGTTTTAAGATTTACCAATAATGTCTTTAACAGAACATACATCTCTACATTAGGCGTTCATGTTTCTAATAAACATTTTATAGTATTAAATAAAAACGTGCAATTTGTAATATGGGATATAGCAGGTCAAGCCAAGTTTGAATTGATGAGACGAGAATTATATTTAGGCTCTGATGCGGTATTTTTCGTATTTGATTTAACCAATCCGGAATCTTTTTTAAATATATCAAAGTGGCATCATGATGTTCATAAACAACTTGGTTCTAATAGATTTTTTGTAGAATATCTAATTGGAAATAAAAACGATTTAAAACAAGAGAGAAAAATAGATAATCAAAAGGCAGTAAATCTTGCAGGTGAATTAGGGCTCTCATATTTCGAAACATCTGCTTTAACGGGAAAAAATGTGGATCAGGCTTTTATTAACTGCGCTAAATTACTTTTGGAACATGAAAAATGATCTTAATCTTAAGATATGATGATAATTTTTTTTATTAAAAATACTTATTTTTGGAGAGAAATCTTAATTTTAGCCATTTTAAGAATATAGATTGATTATTCTCTAAAGAGCTAGTTAAAATTTCAACAAATGCAAATTTGAAAATTTATAAATATAGAGAAAATTAAATTATTTTTAATTCAAACGCTGATTAAAACTTGAAATTTATAAAGATGGGTGTTAAATTTGGAAGTAAATAATCAAAAGTTTATAGCCAAAGCAATAGCCTTAGATACTGGAGGAACAATGACAGATTCTTTCATAATTGATGAAAATGGTTATTTTACGGTTGGTAAGGCTCAAACAACACCAGAAAATGAATCTGATGGAATATTAAACTCTATTAATGATGGTTTGTCCTATAAAAATGCAAAACTTGAAGATATTGGACCAGATGTTGAGGCATTGGTCTATTCTGGCACTGCTATGTTAAATAGACTTTTAGAGCGAGAAGGAAATAGTAATATTGGTGTAATAGTTAATGCTGGATTTGAAGACCTTCACAGGTTAGGTCGTGCTTTACAATGCTGGATATGGCTTGATTATGGGGGACGTTTACATGCAAGAGAACACGAGCATCCAGAACCCTTAATACCTAGAAAACAAATAAAAGGAGTGCGTGGTCGAATTAATTTTTGGGGCGAAGAATTAATACCATTATACAAAAATGATGTAATAAAAGCAGTAGAAGAATTATTGGACATGGGTGTTGATAGCATATGCGTTTGCCTTCTTTGCTCTTACATGAATCCAAGACATGAAAAACAAGTAGCAAGAATTGCAAAAAAAGTAATGAAATCTCGAGGTAAAGAAATTCCCATCATATTATCTTGTGAACATAATCCTGTTAGGGGAGAGACACCCCGATTAAATGCTCTCATCATTGAGCAATATGCTGCAGAACCCTCTAGAAAACAATTGATTGATATTGCAGAAAAATTAAAAGAAAAAGGGATAATGGCTCCTTTAAGAATTTTAACCACTTATGGTGGAACTATTTCTCCATATCATAAAACATTGATTCCTACTTTAGTCTCAGGTCCTATAGGTGGAATGATTGGAACAAAATTCATTTCCGAAAAATATGGGATTAAAAATTTAGTCTCTTCTGATGTTGGAGGTACGAGTTTTGATGTTGGTTTGATAATGGAAAGGTATGTTCCTACTAAATGGGAAAGTTCTCTTGGAAGATTTATTTTGAATATTCCCATGATTGCACTCGACTCCATTGGAGCAGGCACTGGAATGTTCGTGCGTTATAATGAGATTTCGGGAAGATTGGAGTTTGGTCCTGAAAGTGCTGGATATCGAATAGGAGTTTGCAATGAACAATCTGGAATTGAAACGGTAACAATGACCGATTGTTCTCTAATTTTAGGATACTTAAATCCTGATTATTTTCTTGGTGGAAAAATTCGATTGAATAAGAATCGAGCAGAAAAATATATAGAAGAGCAACTGGCAGAACCCTTGAATTCTGATCCATTTAGCACGGCAAGAGGCGCTTTGGATTTAATTGAAATTAACATGAAAAATCACTTGAATGGAATGATTCAAGGTTTAGGTTTTAGACCAGAAAATTATACATTGATTTCATTCGGAGGTGGAGGACCATTACACGTGGCTGGTTATTCTAAAGGATTGAATTTTCAAAACATTCTAATTCCGGAATGGGCAGCAGCTTTTTCTGCTTTTGGATGCGCTTGTGCAGACCATTGTTATCGTCATGAAAAATCAGTTGATTTAGTTTTAATGCCAGATGGAAGCTTAGATGAAGCAGTAATGATGATGTTAAATGCTACTTGGGCTGAGCTAAAAAAGAATATCACTAAAGAATTTGAAAAAGAAGGAAGAGACCCAACAGAAATGATCTTCAAACCCACTGTAAGGATTCAATATTTGGGAATGTTAGATGATTTAGAAGTTGATGTTCCTTCTGAGAACATTTCCATTAAAGATTTAGACATCATAAAGAAAAATTATGATGACTTATTTGAACAAATATTTCGTAGGGGCACAAAAAGTCCTGAATTAGGATATCATATTACCAAGGCAATTGGCACTGGAATCGTTCCCGTGCCAAAACCTCAAATTCCAGAACAAAAAGATCATGGTAAAAAACCACCAGAAGAAGCTTTCAAGGGAAATCGAGAAATTTTTTGGATTTCTGGATGGCATGAAGCATCATTATGGGAAATGAGCTTACTTAAAAGTGGAAATTTAATTGATGGTCCTGCCGTTATTGAAGCTCCTGCTACCACTTTATTGATCCCTCCGGGTTATCGCGTTAAGTTAGATAAACATAGAATATTTCACATGGAGGTGTAATGAATGAATCAAAAAGGAATAGGATGGAATGGTAAAACTCTCAAGCAAATGCTTGAAGAAAGTGAGCGATTAATTATAGAAACTAATCGATATTATGGTATTGATAAATTATCTTTAAAGGAGCAAGATCCTTTCAGATATGAAAGGGCCTATGCTAGTCTGCGTGGTGCCCTTGTTTCTGCTCGGGAAACCGCTCTACATGTTGCTGCATCACCCATTGTAAAAGAAATTGGAGAATTATGTTTTGCCCTATATACTCCAGAAGGAGATTCAATCGTAGTTTCCACTGGCATTTTAGTTCATGTTCATACGATGAGTGAAGCCATCAAATTCATGATACGTGAAGAATACGAAGATGATCCCGGAATCAATCCTGGAGATATATTTCTTAATAACGATCCTGAATGTGGTAATGTTCATACGACTGATGTTCAAACAATAATTCCTATTTTTTGGAAGGATGAATTAATCGGATGGGCAGGTGGAGTTACTCATCAAATAGATACTGGAGGTATTACCGCTGGACATGATTTAATTGCAGCTGTGCAACGTTTTGATGACGGTGTTTATTACACTTGTCGAAAGATTGGCTCTAATGATAAAATTTGGAAGGATCACATGATATCTGCACGGAGATCTGTTAGGACTCCAATGTACTGGGAATTAGATGAAAAGTGCAGGCTTGCTGGAAACTTGATGATAAGAGATGCGGTTTTAAAATTTATTGAAATTGAAGGCATAGACTATTATAGACGCTTTATTAGAGAAGCCATTGAAGAAGGAAGAAGAATTTTACTAAAGAGGGTAAAAGAACGTTTAATTCCTGGTAGATATAGAGCAGCATCTTTCATAGATGGACCATTTAAAAATGAAGCTTGGCAGCCCATAGCAAAAATGGATAAATTGAATAATCAACCAATTGAAGTAATTGTAAAAGAAGACGGGGGCTTATCCATAAGTTTTGATGGAGCTTCAGGTCCAGGTCAAAATGCCTTTAATTGTGGAAAGGGGGCAATGGAAGGTGGTCAATGGGTTTTATTAACTCAAGTTCTAATATACGGAGATAAAGTTAATGATGGCGCATATTTTGCCGTTGAAAAAAATTATCCATTAAAAACATGGGCTAATCCAGGAGATCCTTATCTTTCATATCAAGCACCTTGGGGAAATCTCATTCCAGCATATACTGGGATGATGAAATGTATTTCTTATGGTTTATTTTCCCGAGGTTATCGTGAAGAAGTGGTTCCAGGATATGGATTTACTGGAGATGCTATTCAAGGAGGAGGGATATATATAAGTGGTCCTCTTAAAGGACAAAGATGGGCTTTATCTACCTTTGAAATTAGTGGTCAAGGCCTTGGTGCCAGCGCAGTTAGAGATGGACTAGACTGGGGTTATGCAATGTGGAATCCAGAGGCTGATCTTGGCGATGTTGAAACATGGGAACTGTTTCAAGGGGGAATTCCTTACTTATCAAGGCGAGTAAAACCAAATACAGCAGGTCATGGTAAATATCGCGGAGGTGCAAATTATGAAGGAGTAGCAATGGTTGCATTTTCGGAAAAGGTAGAATTCTTTGGTGGTCGAGAAGGATTAGTTTTTCATGGATGTGGGGGCATGCATGGTGGTTATCCACATGGTACTGGTTATCGTTTATATGCTAAAAA
>CAZIEC010000106.1:1530-8520 GCA_964538145.1 uncultured archaeon | reverse complement strand
TTTTGATTTTAAAAGGTTAACATTTAATAAAATTGTTTATTAATTAAATAACGCAATAAAAATTGGAGGTAAATAAAATGAATAGAAAAATTGCTATTTTAGCTACTAATGGCTTTGAGGATGCAGAATTGTTATATCCGAAATATCGATTGATGGAAGCAGGTTATAAAGTTGAATTGTTGAGCTTAAGTTTAGATGAGATAAAAGGAAAGTATGGATATCCATTAAAACCAGATAAGACAATAAAGGAAGCGGATTCAGAAGAGTATCTTGGCACCATAATTCCAGGTGGAACTAAAAATCCAGATTATTTAAGGCGTTTCAAGGAAGTTTTAGATTTTGTAGTGAGAATAAATGAGAAAAAAAAATTAATTGGTGCAATATGTCATGCTGGTTGGGTCTTAATATCCGCAAAAATCTTGAAAGGAAGAAAAGCTACAAGTTATTTTGCCATTAAGGACGATATGATTAATGCTGGAGTCAAATTTGAGGATGCTCCAGTAGTAATTGATGAAAATTTGATAACTTCACGAAAACCTGATGATTTACCAGATTTTATGAAAGAGGTGCTCAAATATTTAGAATCTCATTAGCTCCATCACTAATTCCTTTAAAAGCTAGAATAATAATGTCATCAATCTTTTTTCAAGGAATTTAAGGCTTTTATTTTTATTCATGAGATGTATTACTTGATTTTTTTCACTATTACTCCTAATTCCTTGCTTACAATCCCTTGAAGATCATTTAAAGTCTTTTGTTGTTTTTCAATAAGATTTTTTTTTTCTTGTTCTAAATTAGGGTCTCCATTAATTTTTCTCTCAATTTCAATACGACGGTTAGTAATATCTTTAAGTTGGTTGATCGTGTTTTCGATCTTGTCTATATTGATTTTAAAAATCTTCTTAGAATACCGGATTAGGCCCGTTAATATTAGAAATATTTCAATTCCATCAGACCACTGGCTAGACTTCTTTACTTCGCGCAATTTATCTATAAAATCATTAATGCATTCTAATAAAGTCTTTAAAATTCTTTCTGGAGTGATTTTTGTTTCTTCTTTAACTTCCACGTGCCTGAAATTAACTTGGTCTTCAATATTATTAATGTATTTTATTTTCATTTCTCTCGATAAACGCTCAACTTCAGCTTCATCTTCTTCAGATTCTAATATGGAGATGTCTGTAATCAACTTTAATTCGTCTATTTCCAATTGTGTTATTAATGGCGTGAATCTCACTTGTAATTGCTGGTGAGCCGTGAAATTATCCCCATCTCTTGCTATTCTAGTGTAAATCTGGGTCATTTCACCTCCAATTGGTGCGAATAAAACACCATTATTAGGATCTAATTGGCTTAATAATGGATAGATCCTTCTTTCTCTTATAGCACCTGTTACCAAAATTTTTTGCCACGGTTTTAATTCAGGCATGCCTTCTAAAGGATTTTTAACGATTACTTTTATGCAATCCTCTAAATTTAATTTCCTTATGTTCTTGGCAGTAAATTTTGCTATGCTAGAATTAGCTTCTAAAATGTAGATCTTTCCTTTCGGAGCCATTTCATGTGCTAACGCAGCAATGTATCCACTTTTTGCCCCTAAAATTAATAAATCATCATCTTCTTCCAACAATAAATTTTGTAGCATTATTGTAATCATGTGCGGAGCAGAAATCGTTCTTAAATTTTCTGGATTTTGTTTATCATAATAAAATAAAGAAGGTGCATCATCATATAGCCTGACATACTTACGCAAATGGCGTGGTACGAACTGTTGGAGTTCTAATTTTAAAAACCCCTTAAATAACCTTATATCATTTAGAAACCCTCTATTAACTAATGAAAATAATAATTGAACTTTTAATGCAAATAAATTTTTGTTTTCCACTATTATCAATAAATTAATGATATTCTAAATTAATATAATTTTCTTTGATAAATAATTACATTTATATTTTTATAAATAGATTAAACTCGTGCAACCATCATGTTTGTTCTTAGCGAAAGGGAATTTAGAAGGGCCAGGCTAACTTTAACATTAGTCTTGTTCAACGTAATATGCTTTTTTTCTTTCAATCAGAATTTTAACTTTAATTATTTTCAGCTTTTAGTACAAATAAATTACAAAATAGTCGAAAATAATGAATATTGGCGTCTCATGACTGCAATGTTTGTTCATTATGATGTAATTCATCTATTTTCAAACATGTTTGGTTTACTAATTTTTGGCACTTTTATAGAATCAAATTATAAGAAATTAAACTATTTCATTCTTTACATTTGTTCAGGATTGTTCGGAAATGTATTTTCATTAATCTTGCTTCCACCATATACTTGGAGTTTAGGTGCATCTGGAGCAATCTTTGGATTAATTGGAGCTTCTTTCATGCGTCTAGTTGGAGATAGAGAGAAAATTTTAATGGTTTTTGGGATGATTTACCTGTTATTGTTCTTAATCCCTTCTTTTTCTCCAGGAATTAATGTTTTTGCTCACATTTTTGGATTAATCTTTGGAATTATTTATGGCTATTTTTTTGAGAAAAAAAGAAAAAGAATATTAAAAGAAATCGATGTATATTAAAATCTTATTTCTTAGTTTTCTTTTTAGCTTTTCTTTTTATTTCCATTGAAAAATTTTTTGGACAAAAATCATCTAACGGACACTCATGGCATTTAGGTCGATTTGGTAAGCAAATTTCTTGTCCAAATCTAACAAAAAGCCTATTAATCCTAAGCCAAAGCTTTTTGGGTATTATGGCTCTTAATTCTTTCTCAGTCTTTTCTGGAGTATTCGTATTAACCCATTCTAATCTATTTGAAATGCGATGCACGTGCGTGTCAACTGGAATTGCAGGTTCATTAAAAGCATAAACTAACACGCAATTAGCGGTTTTAGGACCAACTCCAGGTAATGAAACTAATTCTTCAAATTTGCGAGGAACAACTCCATCATATTTATTAACGATTATTTCTGATACTTCTTTAATTCGAGCAGCTTTAACTTTATAAAAACCAGTCCTATGAATCAATTTTTCTAATTCTTCTACATTTGCTCTTGCAATTTCTCTTGGTGTTTTATATTTTGAGAATAATGATATTGTAGCTGCTCTGGTGTTTTCATCTCTAGTCCTTGCTGACAATATGGTCGATATCAAAACAAGAAAAGGGTCTTTATTGGTGTCCACTAATTCTTCTAAATGTGCTTGCCCCTTTAAGGCTTGTTCTATCAAATCTAAAACTTCTTCATGACTTTTTTTCATTCTAAATTTTAACCTCGTTTTTCAAAAACATGTATCTTTCTCATGATAATCTGTTCCTTCTTCGCATCGATGATTGTCCTAAATTTTGCTCCTTGAAACTGCAATCTCTTGTCAGATTTATTGACTATTCGATTCGTGTCAATCATTGGAATTAAAGTAAAATTGTACTTTCTTGCGATGTTTTCAACATTAATTTGTAGATGTTTGCCTTCAATTGTAGCAAATATGGGAGAAGTTATTACCAATCTATGATTATTCTTTAAAATTTTTTGGGCTTCTTTAAAAAGGTATTCATATTTTTGATTTAAATCATTCTCTATTAGCTCTTTTATTTCTTCTCTAAATGGTTCAGTAGTAAAAAAAGGCCCTAGTTCTGGTTCAGTGCAAATTCCATCAAAAAAGTTAGAAGGAAAATGTTTAGAGAGATCCTTTACATCTAGCTGTAGAAACTTTTCGTCTAAATTGATTGGAAGTTCTTCTTCTAACTCGGTCATTAACCATTGGATGTTTCTCTTTGTATTGTTTACTTTTTCTAAATTTTTATCTGTTCCATAAACTTGAAAATCTTCAAGAATTGCGAACATTGGAATTGTTCCATTTCCCATGAAGGGATCCAATATTTTTTTAGTTTCTCTTTCGTGGAATAGATTTAAAAAATTTAGCATGATTATTGCTAGTTTAGGTGATATGCTACTTTTAAAATCCTTATGTGGACGTTCCTCATCTATTTTTTTCTTGAAATTAGGATTATCACAAGTGAAGGTTCTAGCAATATAAATTCCTTCTTCAGTAAATCCAAATATGATTTCTGCCCTATCTTCTTCGAATAATCTGTATTTTATTAAGATGTGCGGAAAAATGGGGTTTAATGTTCCTTTTTCTATATATTCTTCAGGATATTTATAATATAAAGCCTTACTTGCTCCTTTTTCCTTGAGAATTTCCATTATTTTTTTATTAAGAAATGGTAAGAAATGTTTTACCAATATTCTTGAATAATACTCATCATCATAAAATTCTGGATAAATTGAAACTGCATAAAAAATATTGCGATTCTTTATGGTTGGAAAGATCTCTTCAATGCAATTTTCTAAAATTTTTTGGATTTTTGTTCTATTTTTTTCTACAATCTTATATTTATCCATTACGAGCGGGAAAGCGTCTTTTACCATGTTAATTGGAATGAAATCATGGATCTTGGCAATTTTCTGACATCCGCCCATCATGAATTGTAATTCCATCAAATCATCAACATAAAATTCATTTTCGTGCAATTTCTCAAATTCTACAACTCCAATAGTGGCAGAATAATCAACAATTCTGCCCTTGAACCGAGAATGACGAAGAACATGATCTAATTCAGCTATAGATAATTGAAAATTTGAACCTAAAACAAATAAAAATTTATCCATGTTAATTAAAAAGTAGATTATTGAAGAAGATAGTGCACATTTCCTTTTTTACTTTTTCAATTTCTTCATTTGATTCCTAAAACATATTTTAAAGTGTCGATAATTTCACTTTTCTTGGCATTTCTTGGTAGTGCAATGTCATGTTTTTTACAAAATGCTTTTAATTGCTTTACAGTAAGAGAATTTAAATCTTGAGGCAATTTTTCTAGCATTTCCTTAATTTCTTTGGCTCGTTCTAAATCTTCTTCTTGAACATTATCACTTTCAGGACTACCCTCTTTTCCTTCCATTACATTTTCAATGGCCTTTAAAATTTCATCAAGATTTATACTATTGCCTATTGGAACCTTTTCAATCACGTTTTCTTCTTTTTCCTCCACTTCTTTAGTAGATCTTTTTTCCAAGCGTTTTTGTAACTCCTTCTTTTTTTCTTTAAACTGATGAATTATTTCTTTATAATGATCCTTGAAATATTTCAAACTCACGTTAATTAGGTCTGAAAAATTATCCCAATTATCTTTTTTTACTATGGAATCGATCCAATGAAAAAGATCTCTTTGCAATTCAATAGTTATGACCTTTCTTTCAGAATGAACATCTAATATGAGCCAACTCAAGATACTTGCAATGATTATATTATTATCAAAAACAGAAAATCCGTACTCTGTTCCTAATGATGAAAAAATGGAAAGGCTTCCAAAACCAACTACTTTTCCCTCATGATATTTTACAGCAACCATTAACGGTATTTTTGGAGAATCTTCTTCTATCCAGTCTCCTTTTTCATAAACTTTTCTCCAACAATATAGGCCTCCTCTGGCTAAAACATCTAATTTAATGTTCTCGTCAATATCAGCCAATTCTAATACGTTTATAGAGCAAGCATTAGAAAATACTATTTTTGTAATTTGTTCTGTGATAGAGTGGGGTTTGAAGTTATCAATTATGGGCCGTTTTTGTAAATTAATATAATTTACAGAATCAAAAATCTCATCTGCAGAGAATTCAAAACTAAATTTCCTCGTGAGCTCGTTTAAATTAGTACGATTTACGATATCTCCGCCTCTGGAACTCACGATCAACAAGCTGCCCCCATTCTTGACATATTCCTCTAAATTATTAATTTCCTCTTCTTTTAATTTTGCATTAGTAGGAGTGGAGATGATAATAAGGCTATAATCATTTAACTTTTCTTTATCAAGAAAACCATTCTCAATTCTAACAATTTTATAACCAGAGGCGAATAAGAAATGCGTGAATTCAGAATAACTAGATGCTTCTAATGTTAACATGTTGTTATGGCTCTGATCTAAACCAATCGTTATATTGCTCGTCATGATCCATATCTACTATTTGTTAATGCTCAAAAATATAATGAAATTCTTCAAATATATATCTTCAACTATTTTTTTGAAAAAATTTGAAAATTTAACACTCTATAAAAAAAATAAAGATTAGATTTTTACAATAATATTCTTTTTTGCCAATAATAGTGCTATGCCAGCTTCTATAACTATTGGTAAAATGCCGCATATTAGCATTGTAACGACTGGGTATTCGACTAAAAATGTTCTATAATGATCTGCTAAAAATCCAATGTATAAATCAAATACAAATGCTATGATAAATAATAACAATAGATTCCTACCCATTTCACTCAATATTGGCAGTTTAAAATTGAGTTTTTCGAAACTATAGAATATTGAAATGAGAAATCCTGAAACTCCTATAGACAATAAAGCTAATGAAGTTGTAGCGTCATGATGTTCCGCTGGCTGAATCCAATCAAAACAATAAAAGAGAATTATTGATAAAGTAGCAGCGGGCAAGATTCTCTTCTTGAATCCAATATCTGGATTATTTGGATCCTTTTTATACCATTGTGAAAAACAGGTTCCTGCTATGGCAATTCCAGCATGGTTAAAAGCATTCCAAGGAAAAATTAATGGTCCATCAACAGGTCCATAATGGTCAAATCCAGGTAAAAAATAAAGAATGGCATGGGTAATCATGATTCCTATCGCCAAATAAATTCGTTTATCTGCGCTTTTTGGTATTAAATATGTTCCCAAATATGCAGCAAACGAACCAATTGCTAAATTGGCTAAGGTTCCTTTATAAAGAACCTCATCTAAAGGAAAATTTCCTTTAAAAATTAGCCCCCCAATAATCCCATCATCTAATAGAGCTAATATGTACAAGATACCAACCCTTATTAAACCATGCTTCCAAGCTGCCCACGTACCCTTTTTTTCTCGCCGGCTTGTAAACGCGATGTATCCAACATATCCCAAAACAAACATGAAAATTTGTTGTCCAAT
>CAZIEC010000106.1:0-1430 GCA_964538145.1 uncultured archaeon | reverse complement strand
ATGGATAATCCCATCTTTTTGCCAAACCAAGTCTTAGTGGCTGCTGATTTAAAGATATATTTCGACTCGATAGGACTTCTTATCGGAGCATACACTATTATAAACGGCATCTTCATAATAATTTCAGGATATCTAACGGATAAGTATGAAAGAAAATTGCTATTAATCGTCTCTGGCTTCATATGGTCCGCTACAGTTATATTTTATTTGTTCATAACTCAATATTGGCAATTATTTTTGGAAAGAATGTTAGCAGCAATAGCAACAGGGTTTACCACACCAGTCACAATATCTTACATAGCAGATATGGTTTCTCAAAAATCAAGGTCTAAATCTTTCGCCATTTGGGGTTTAATATCCGCTGTAGCAAGCGTATTTGCGAGCATTTTTGCCCTTTCCTTTAATACGATAGATTTTGAATCGATCAGCGGATTATCCATAAATGAAAAAATAAATTACATCCGCACTAACTTTCCCAACCAACTATATACTTGGAAATTGCCTTACTTATTACTAGGAATAACAGCTTTAATAATAACTACAATAAATATCTTCTTGACGGTAGAACCAAAAAGAGGGTCAAAAGATCTCTATTTAAAAGAGTCATTAAGCGATGAAATGGTCAAATATACGTATAAAATTCGGCTTTCTGATTTTAAAAATTTGTTTAAAAGAAAATCTAACATCTTCCTAACAATTAACTTTTTTGATGTAGTGGCTTCTGGCTTGCTTCTTGCATACATTTTTCCATACATTGAATTGGAAATCGGTATCAATGTCATTGATGCAAGAGTGTTGGTCTTGCTACTTTTTGCTGGAATTTTTGGCTTATTTTTAGGCCAATTCATCCTTGCACATTGGGGAGACAAGAAGGTTCAGAAGGGTGATGTATCGGGTAGGGTAAAGGTTGCCGTTATTTGTTCGATTCTGACCCTTCCTTTCTTGTTAATAGCGTTCAGCATGTCTCCCAATGCCACTAATGATACTTTCTTTTTCAATGCTGTTAAAGTTAATGATGTAGGTTTTTGGATCCTCTGGATTGTATATTGTTCATTTTTAGGTATAGGACTTGCTTTTACGATGGGAATTGGACCTAATTGGTATTCCTCATTAATAGACCTAAACCTTCCTGAAAATCGAGGAAGCATAGTGGCAATTGGATCGTTCGTCGATTCAATTGGAAGGTCGATGGGCGCAATAATGGGCGGATTCATCGTTCACGCAACTCAAAGCTTCTCTGCCACAATATTCTGGTCAACACTAATTTTTGGAATACTTTCTATCTTTCTATGGGTACCACTATTTTATACAACTCCAAAAGACTTTGAATACATTCACAATATTTTAAAAGAAAGATCGTTAAACTTAAAAGAGCAACGAAAAGATTAAAAGAATAATTCCATTGGAGATAAATCCTTTTTCTTTTTTTT
>CAZIEC010000105.1:0-8564 GCA_964538145.1 uncultured archaeon | reverse complement strand
AAGTTCTTTTTTAATATTGATCAAACAATCATGCTTGTATTTGCTATAAACAGTTGTTTTTAATCAATTTTCTCAAATCAAAAATGTTTTAATGAATTATAAATTTATTTTCACAGTGATTCAACATGGAAGAAGGAGAAATAAAAAAATTATTCGTAAAAATTAAAACACATCCTAAATGGAAGGATGAGTATACAAATGAATTAGCTAGAGCACTTGAGGAAATGATACCTCAACTTGAAATTAGTAGAAGTGGTAATGAATTAGAAATCAGTGCTCCTCTAAGCACTTCTAAAAGTGCCATAAAACTGCGTTTAAAGAAATTTCTTCATAAAAAAAAGTTAACCGGGACTTTTAGACCCATCTCTCAGAAAACAGATGATCAAGAAGGATTTTTAATCATTGAGAAGAAAACAGCTGAACTAGCTTATTATTAAAGGTTTTAAAATTTTTTAATTTAACAAGAGAGATAATTACATGTGAAAACTGAAAAGTTATTCATAAACTCAATTGATGATATCTCCAGATATATTTCTTTATCTAGCTTGTTAGAGTTATCCGGATATCCTAAAGCAGGAAATGTTCATAGGAGGAGAGATTTTTCTAAAACTAGGTTTGAACACTTTTTAGCTGGAATTATTGCCATGCAACCTTGTTTTCAAAGATTTTGTGAACGAATATATAGAAAAACAGAAAAATCAATCGAAAACTTTTCTTTTGTTAAATTAGGACAATTGTATCATGAAGCATCAGCTGAAATGATGCGATGGCAAAAAGGGGGTAATGTCTTATTAGGACACATCCTAATATTATCA
The DNA here is from genome assembly GCA_964538145.1 of uncultured archaeon. Taxonomy (GTDB): domain Archaea; phylum Asgardarchaeota; class Lokiarchaeia; order Sigyniarchaeales; family SOKP01; genus SOKP01. The sequence goes on along the minus strand of CAZIEC010000105.1, from coordinate 7,749 downwards.
CCACTTGCAGCTTCTTCAGCGATTAGCTATAAATTAAACACATTAAATCTTAAAAAGTATCGGAAAATGCTTGATAAAATCATATCAGATGCAACTATTGAGGATACCCTGTATTTATATAAAGCCATAAGAATTTGCAATCCTGGAGGTTTAGGAAAAGTAGAAAAGTATGATGTGAATGAAGAAGGGGTTCTTGATCAACTAAAGAAAGATAATATCACGCTAAAACGAATTTTTGAATTATCAAGGGAGAGGGATTTAATAAGTGAAGAATATTCAAGTAATTTTAAAATAATATTTGAAGAAGGTTTACCTTATTTCATTGAAATTTTTAACAGCACTAAAGATATTAATGTTGCTGTAGTAGATACTTTTTATAAATTATTATCCAATCATCTGGACTCTTTAATAATAAGAAAGGCTGGAATAAATAAGGCAAAAATGGTTTCATATCATGCTAAAAAAATAATAGATCTTGGAGGCATATCTAGAAAAAAAGGCTTAAAATTGGCTTTAAAACTTGATGACATGCTTCAAGCTAAAGAAGGCATGATGAATCCCGGTACAATTGCAGATTTGGTTTCTGGAGTGATTTTTCTAGGATTAATGAGTGGTATTCGTTTTTAAATAGATCATTAAGTTTTTCTGAGAGAATTAATTATAATTATACATTACCTTTTTAGAATTATAAAAGAAAGTGTTTAAGGAATGGAATTCTGTGATGAATGCGGGGGAATGATGCTGCCTTCCACACAAAATGGTAAAAAGGTATTAAAGTGTAAATGTGGATATATAAAACCATTTCCAGAGCAAAAATCTGATTTGTATAAATTAAAAACAAAAATAGAACATTCAATACGGGAAGAGGTTATTAACTTAAAAGAGGTTTTGAACTGGAAGGAAGAAAATCTCCGCAGTTCAATAAAAGACTTTAGATGTCCGAAGTGTGGTTATGATAAGGCTCAATTGGTTACTAGACAAACTCGAAGGGCCGATGAAGGCATGACTCATTTTATTATTTGTCTACGATGTGGAAGAATGAAAAAGATTGGTAGTTAAATTAATTATTCCATCAATCTATTTATTATGTTTTTAATTTCAACTTGTTTTTTAAATGAAACTTGGACTATTTTTTTTGGATTTTTCATTCCCGAGATAATTCTTATCTGAGAACCATTAAGCGAGAGTTTTTTTTTCAATATATCTATCAATTCCTTATTTGCTTTGTTTTGTTTAGCGGGAGATTTTACATGTATTGTAATCATGCTATCTTCCAAGTCATTCAGAACAATATATTGCCTTTTTGAATTTGGTTTCACTTTAACATGAAGATTAAATGTTAAGTCAGATTTTTTTTTAATGAACATCTTCAAATTAAAAAGAATAATGCTTGCGATATTAAATATTAGTTTTGTTATAAAATTTCATCGATTCTCTTTATTAATTGTTTATATGATGGAACGGAAATCCTAATACCTCCAGCAAGTTTATGACCACCCCCAGAACCGCCGAATTCTTCCTTTATTCTAGTGATGACATTGTTGACGCTCAAGTTATCATGATTTTTTAAGTAATTTCTAGTACATCGAATGCTTAATTTCATCATGTTTGTTTTCTTTTCAAGACCGCCCAAAAAGAGCATCTTGTTTGAAGAAAATAACTCATTTACAGCACAGAAACTTGCAGTATCGGACCAATTACTGGGAGGAATTTTAACATTTCCGGCATCGATAAAAATTGCCTTCTTTGTTTCAATTTTAGGGGCATTGATTGTTAATGTTCTCAAATTTTGCACTAAGTTGATAATATATTCCTTATATATTTCTTTTGCTTGACGGGTTATAGTCCTCTGGCGGATGATTGAAAGCGCAGCATTAATGTTCTTAAAAGATAATATATTCAATAAAAGAGCATGTTCAAAAGCAAACTTTAGCATTCCTTGTTTTTGAGGTAAAAGAGCATAACTACCACTCTTTAACTTTAATTCTTTTTTTAATTTGCTTATCTCTGAATTATTTAATTCCACGATTTTTTTATTTGGATTAATACTTAACTTATTTAAAAATGATTTAATCTCCTGATCTGGAGCACCACCAAATCCTCTGACATATGGCAATATGCTGAATTTTAATCCATTCTTGATAGTATCGTGCATGCTTCCGAATAATATCAAACCCTTTTTATCTTCCACTATTTCTTCTTCAACCATTTCAATGTAAATTTCCCTATTAAATGATTCTAATTTGTCCATGGACCGTAAAGAATCGCCAGCTATTCCAATTATCGTTAACCATCCATATTTAAGCATTGATTTCTTAATCATCTTGGAAAACATGAAAGTTAGTGTTGCTCCAGCAATGTGATCCAATCCATCATATCCAAATATCGTAGGATTAACAAAAAAAAGATTTTCTGGCAAATCTTCAATCCCTTCATCATACTCTACTTCGTGATGATCTAAAATATAAAAATCTTCTTTTCGCCTTTTTATTATAGGAACTAATTCTGATAAAGCAGAGCCTATATCCGTAAAGATGAACGCTAAATGAGGCTTTTGGGTTTTTGGGAGTATCCCATTGAGATAATTTTCCCAAGAAGTAGAACGATTAAATATAAAGTAGTCATTTTCCAATTGCATTTTATATAATAAATTTTGTATGATTTCTAGGCTACTTATTCCATCTGCATCATTATGAGAAATTGAAATTATTTTTTTATATTGTTTTTTAGAGGAATCTAAAAAATTATCAACTGCATTGTTCAGGGTTTCCATGAATTTCTTGTAATTTGGTTTCATGATATTATATTTAGATATTTGATGTATATTTAGCAATCTGGAAATTATTAATTGAATTATTTTTCTTTTGAATCACTTTAATTTTAATTTTTTTACAAATTTCATATCTTACGAACATGAATTAAACAATAGCAGAAGTACAGACAAAATAAAAATAAATTCCATTAATTTAAATATTTGGTAAGTTCATTTAAATTAATTCTTATCCAAAATAAATTTTATTTTCAACGAAAAATTATTTAATTTTAGTTGATTTACAGAATTAAAATTTGATTAAAAATGAATCTTGCAATGAAACGCTTTTTCAAAAAATACAGATATCTTTTAATATTGTTCTTTTTATTGTCAGTTACTATTTTAATAACAAACTTTAATCATAATTCAAACAATGCAACAGTGCAATATTCTAAAATTGGGAATGAAACTCCACAGGTTAGTCTTTTTTCTAAAGATGACTATTCCCCTATTTTAACTCGCAAGGATCAAGGATTAGGAAACGTTACAGTCTCCAGTTTTTCTTTTTCGGAACAAGGATTTTTCAATTACACCACCACATATCCAGATTTAGATGATGATCTAGTTTCTGGAGCCTTAAAAATGAAATATAAGGAAACAAAATACATAAATACAGTTCAAATTGCATCTCATAATAATATAGATGATTCTGCGCCCGATTCTAACCTAATCATAATTACATTAAACGATTCAATTAGCGTAGAATATAATCATTCCGTTTCAAACTCAGAAGGATATTTAATTTATGGTTTAAGATTAAATCCTGTTAAGATTACTCAAGTATCTGTTAAAAATGCCACATCCAATATTATTACTCAATTAAGTGAAGATCAATACGATATTGATGATTTAGGTTTTCTGAAGTTTAATTATTATGCTTATTACAAGAAACTTGAATATAATTTTACTTTAAATGTCATTTATCAATTCAACATTACTTTAGTTGATTGGGATTTAAATCAAATCAAAGCGTATGATATCTTTATAAAACATGGACAACAAGATTTTCAAGCTACATTTAGTTATACATTTAACATTTTAGGTTATAAACATAATTCTTCATCTTTAAACGAGAAAGTTCCTGCGGATAATGCAATCGTAAATCTAAGAGTAAATCTACCAGATAAAGAGTTATTATTTGACCACATATTAGAAATAGACAACAATCCGGCAAGCAATTTCTTAAATCCAGATAAATCCATTAATTGTACGACCTCTCTGAATCTAGGTTATTTTAACTTGAATTTTACTGCAAACTTTACTATTAAATTTGATAAAATGGTTACTCGATTTTGGAGTATTGATCGTTTAGTAAAAGGGAATGATATTAGAGAAAGGATTTATCTTCCATCAATAATTTCTGGTCCAGCACACATTTTTATTAAATATTTGGCGATTCATGAAGAATCAATAACTTTTGATCAAGTTTTATCAAATAGTTCTATTTTTAAACGCAAGTTCGCTTATTATGATGCAAATGTCACCATCATACAAGAAGAATTGCAAAATAGTTTGATCTTTACAAAAAATTCTCTGAAGAAAAAAGGTCTTAAAATTATTTTGCCATACATATTGAAAGGAGAATGCGTTCCATTTATAATAAGATATAAGACAAATAAAAACCTTCGAATAGTGGTTACTGACAACATTTACATGTCTATCATGAACTTAAGAGTTAAACTATATTATTATGGCAAGCCTTATGGTACTTACATCTCAAAAGATTACGTGATACCAATGGCACCAGCCATTACAAATGAATATGGTGAAGTAATAATCAAGGATGTCCCTAATGGAAATTTTACAGTTTATATCTACAGTGGCGATCAATTACTAACAAAGAGCAGCGTTAATCCTTTTATTTACACTAATTATATACCTACAGATATTGCCCATTTTCCCATTTGGATAATTATATTTGGAACGATTAATGGAATAATTGCATTTATTGGAATCCTGATTCATTTATCCAATAAAAAAAGGAAATAGGCATAAATTGATAGTAATTTTTATAGATTCTATAGAAGATTTTTTAAAATTTTTAGAGCGTCGTATTTCAAACGAAATTTTTTATGAACTCAAGGAAAATAAAATTAATACTGAAATTTCAAGTCCTCACACGTTAGAAATCATTTTACATTTCTTGGCTAAGTTAGGAGATAATACAGTACTTTATGAGACAAAACAAACACTTTCGAATATAGAGGTGAATCAAAAAGATGAAAATATAATTATTAAACTAGAAGAAATATTTAAACAAGTTGATCCCTCAATTTCTCTGATCAAAGGAAAAATTAGAGAGATTTTCTTATCTTATTCTCCATAAATTCAAAATGATTAAGTCTCTTTCAACTTAAATTTTTAAATAATTTATTTGTTCTCATTAACCATTTCACCATAACCAATCAAGCGATATCGCCTATTAATAATCCTAGATATGGCAAAAATGGAGTTCTCAGGAGGACATATAGGAGGATTTAAGGATAATACATATGTATTTTTCAATATCTTTTTAACTGTTGCTGCTGTTTTTTCTGTTCCAACAACAAGTAATAACTTTTCATTATGTCTTAAATCATGAACTTTCATTAGTTCCTCTGTTCCTATTACCCTTTCAAGCAGTTTTACTCTCAATTCTACTTCAGAAATAACTTCAGGTAAGGTGTTAGGTCGTCCAACGAGTTGACCTATCAAAGAATCTCCTTTTGTTAAAGCTGGATCCAATCTAGTACCTAAGCCAATTAGGCCTCCTGGTTTTGCTTCTTTTAGGAAGTTTCTTCCTTGACTGATGCTAACAACTTCTGATCTAATAGGCGTATATCCACTTTTTGTTCTAATTCCTGGACGAATTTCTATTTCTTCACCAATTCCAATTTTTCCTTTTAAAACAGACCCTCCAATCACGCCACCTTTTAAATTCTCAATTGCAGTTCCAGGTTTGTTTATATCAAACGATCGCGCAATGACAAATTGAAATTCATCTTTTTCATTTAATTTAGGAGTCGGAATGAATTCCTCGAAAGCTCTTACCACAAGATCGATGTTTGCTCCAAAAACGGCAGATACAGGGATTATAGGGGCGTCTTGAGCGATTGTATCTTTTACAAACTCTTTAATTTGTCTATAATTTTCTAATGCTTGTTCTTTTGTAACCGCATCAATTTTGTTTTGAATAATTATGAGGTTTTTAATCCCAGCAATATTTAGCGCTGCTAAATGTTCTCGAGTTTGTGGTTGAGGACATTTTTCATCAGCAGCAATTAGCAAGCAAGCACCATTCATGAGGGAGGCACCACTTAACATTGTCGCCATTAAGATCTCATGACCCGGAGCATCTACGAATGAAATATTTCTCTTAAAAGTTAAGAGCGAGCCACAATCAGGACAAGTAAATTTTGGCTGATCCTTCTTCCTATTCGTTTCTGCTATGTGATATGTCATGTATTTATCGCATTTCGCACAGTACAGTATTGTAGCATTGGAATATCCTAACTTTATTGAAATACCCCGTTCTTGTTCTTCAGAATGGCGGTCGGTCCAATCACCAGTCAATGCCTTGACTAACGTGGTCTTAATGGAATAAGACGAATTGTCTTATTAATTCCATGATCCACGTGTCCTACAAGGCCAATATTGCATTCAGCTTGAGTTTTAATTAACTTTTTTAGCTCTGAAATCTTTTTCGCATCAATAGAAGGCTTTTTAACCTTTTTACTTGCTTCTTCCTTTAATTTTTCATCTTCTTTTATCTCTTCTTTAACTTTCGATGCTTTTTTAGCTGTTTCTGATTGTATTTTTTCTAACAAGCTTTTAGCACTATTTATATATTTTATTGCCGTAGACCTCCCTATCCCCTTAATATTTGCCTTTATTAAGTCTTCTGGGGTACTTGAAGCTAATTTTTCCACTGTATCGAAACCAGCTGCCCGCATTTTTTCTGCGGTGGCTTTTCCTATCCCACTAACATCTTCTAAATCGTATGTCATGATAGTTTAAATTGGTATTGTTATAATGATTAATTATTTAATTACTAAGAAAAATATAGAATGATATTCTATTAAATTAATCGTTCAATTTAAGAGTTTCATGTTAAATGAAAAAAATGAGATTATAGGGTTTCTATTGTTTTAATAGCACCGGGTTTTTTGTCAAGTTCAATGTAAGATACTTGCAACAAGCTATCCACGTAAAAGGTAGAGATTTTTCCGCAAGAATCATCCTTATGCAAGATATAAACTGGAGCTGGATAAGAAGAAGTGTTAATATCTTCCTTTTCAATTTTAAAAACAATTTTTTTGTGGCAATGGGGGCATCTATTAAATCTTAATGGCATAAGTCTTGCAACAGTAATTAATTAATTATCTTATTTTAAGATCTTAATTATAATTAAAAACCTTTATTATCCAAACATGTATTTTTACATTAGAAAATTATTTTATTAATTGCTTTTTTATTACTTATTGATTTCTCATGAAAAAGTTAAATTGCAAGAACGCATCAATTGTTTTTATTTTATTAATGATACTTTTCACGCTATTTAATTCATTTTTAGTCTATTATAATCCAGAAAGGCAAGGTTTAAAAATCTCGGCATTATCTGAAGAGATTCCCGAGATTAATCTATCAACACTTCCACAAATTAATCTTCCCGAGTTAAATAGGACGTGGTATGACCCTAAAATCGAAATGATAATTATTACTCCAAATGATACTAATTTTGTGAATGCCGTGACCCCTCTTGCCAATTGGAAGAATAAAAAAGGAGTAAAAACCATTATTTTTAGTAATTTCTCAAAATATGATGGTAAAGATAATGCTGAAAAAATAAGAAACCTGATCAAACATTATTTCATTAAAGAGAATTTAAAATGGGTGCTTTTAGCTGGAGATGCTCAAGATAATTTAATACCGATTAGATATGTTTATAATCCAGATGT
>CAZIEC010000104.1:5193-8573 GCA_964538145.1 uncultured archaeon | reverse complement strand
AAATGCGCTAAAGCTTGTGAAGTTAATGCAATATCCATGCAAAAAGAACCTACTTTTGAGGGTTTGTCAATATCAAATAATCCAGGTGTTAAAAAATATTATGTTGATGTAGAAAAGTGTTTTGAATTTTGGATTGAAAATAGTTCTGATTGCGGGACTTGTATACTTGCTTGTCCTTTTTCTAAAATTAAAGGACCAATTTCACCCTCTAAATTTTGGAATGATTAACATGTTTTTTAAATATAATTATCCACTTAAAAATAAAAAAATAAAGAATTGATGAAAATGAGTAAAAATGTAAAAATTGGGATAATAGGAACTGGTTTCATAGCTAAACATCATATAAATGCGTTAAAAAATATTAAAGATGTGGAAATAATTGGGGTTGTTGGTACGTCGTTAAGTAAAAGCAAGGAAATCATAAAGAATTCAGAGCTCAAGTGTGAAGCTTTTAATGATTATGAGGAATTATTAAAGCTTGATTGCGATGTAATTTCTATCTGCGTTCCAAATTATTTACATTCGAAAATTTGTACTGATGCTTTAAATTCAGGGAAGCATGCTTTTGTGGAAAAACCATTAGCACGCAATGTTGAAGAAGCTAAAGAAATGTTGGACGCAGAGAAATCATCTAATAGAAGGATATTTTATTGTGAAAATAACATGTATGCTCCATCTTTTACCAAGGTTAAAGAAATCATTGATGACGGTGCTCTTGGAAGAATTTACATGGGAAGGGGAAGAGAACAACATTCCGGACCTCATTCTCGATGGTTTTACAAGGGAAAAGAAGCTGGAGGAGGTGCCTTGATTGATTTAGGAATTCATGACATAGCTTGTTTAACTTGGTATTTAAATGATGATGTAAAAGAGGTTTTTTGCCAAACTAGAACAATTCAACCAGATAGAGGAAAATTTGGCAAGTGTGAGGTTGAAGATAATGCTATTGGAATTTTATATTTTGAGAATGGAGCTCAAGTTGTCATTGAGGAGTCTTGGACTGCCCCAGGTGGTTATGACATGAGGTTTGAATTATTTGGCACCAAGGGTCAAATAAAAGTAGCCCCCACATTTTCCAATATCATTAATGTTTATAGTGAAGAAGGTTACGGATATGCTGTAGAAAAAGCCGGCTCAACTAAAGGATGGACTTTTCCAATACCTGCAGAATCTTGGAACTTTGGTTATCCTCAAGAAATGGCTCATTTTATAGATTGTATCCAAAATAATAAGAAACCATTAACCACGGGAAAATTTGGAGCTAAAATCTTGAATATAGTGGAAACCATGTATAAAAGCGCCAAATCAAGAAAAATTGAAGAAGTTTTAAAATTATAAAAAAACTTTTTATAAAAAACTTATTTTTGAAAGGATTTTATGACATTCACTATATAATCCAATTTATCTCTTGAAGATAAGAGGATTTCATGAGGAAATTCTATGCTTCGTCTATAAATATCTGAAACTATGGGAAAATGATTATCAGAGCTTTTTTCACCGCCCCAATTGGCATTTGAATAATCTATTCCTTTTCTTAATTTGATTTTTCTAAAACATTCTAAAGTGTGAAGGGGTGGATAACAATCATCTGTAGGAATTCCATTTTGATTGAGTTTTTCATAAAATTCTTTTTTTGATATTCCTCCAAATTTACTTGGTTCATAAACAAAAGGAAAAATGTACCACCCTAACTCTTCTGTTCCCTGCGTAGGTTTCATGGCCTTAATACCCTCAATTTGGTTTAATTTATCCGATAAGTATTTAGCATTTTGGTTTCTTAATTCATGCTGCTTTGGAAATTTTTTCATCTGTTCTCGTATTACTGCTGCTTGATATTCTGTCATCCGATAATTTGTTCCGTAAGAATAATGATTATAAAAGTATTCATTTTTTTTACGTCCACAATCAGTATATGAATAGATTTGATCTGCTAAATCTTCAGAATTACAAATAACAGCACCCCCTTCTCCTCCAGTTAAAACTTTAGAAGCCTGAAAACTAAAAGCTCCAGCATCGCCCCAATTACCGAGTTTTTTTCCTTTATATTTAGACCCATGAGCATGAGCACAATCTTCGATTACTTTAAGATTATTTTCATTGGCAATTTCCATTAATCGGTCCATTTCTACCGGATTGCCTCCTAAATGAACCGGAATGATAGCTTTAGTACGCTTAGTAATAAGGGATTCAACCTTGTCAACATCCATGACTAAAGTTTCAGGATCAATATCACAAAAAATTGGCACTGCATTTGTAGCAATTACAGCTGATGCAGATGCGACAAAAGTATAATCCGATACGATTACTTCATCACCCAAGCCAATATTTAATGCCATTAGGGCAGACTCAATTGCAACAGTTCCATTACATGTTGCAATGCAATAATTTGCTCCTTGAAATTTTGCAAATTCTTCTTGAAACTTCCAAACATTTTCTCCTTGGTGCACTCCCGGAGAACCGCACCACCAATTCCCAGATTTTATGACGTTTGTTAAAGCCTTTATTTCAGAATCATCATAGATGGGCCATTTAGGAAAATTTTTTCTTATTTCTTGTTTAAAAGACATTCTAAGCTCACTCTAATTTTAATTTCAAAAATTTTATGAGTTATTTTTAATACAATTCAATAAAAAGAAAAAGTTTTTTCTATACTTAAAATAATTATTATTCTTAAAATCTAAATTTGAGATAAAATGTACTTTACTGATAAGTTAGTAATAGCAAAATTCCTAAAAGAATATTTAACAGAGTTAACATTAGATGAAATTGAATCAATTTTAGAAATACCCCCAGCAGAAATCAATTATACTTATGCTTTTCCTTGTTTTAAGTTAGCTAAACTGCGAAAAATGGCCCCTCAAAAAATTGCTGAGGAATTAGCAAAAAGCATGATCATTCCACCATTTTTAGATGAAATTAAAGCTATTGGTCCTTATCTCAATTTTAGAATTAGTACAAGAGTCTTATTAAAGAATATCTTCAAGCAAAAAGAAAATTTTGGGCGAATCAGAGATTTAGAACAAGGCAATAAGAAAAAATCATTAAGAATAGTAATTGAATATCCCTCACCTAATACTAACAAGCCACTCCATTTAGGTCATGTAAGAAACATGCTATTAGGAAGTTCCTTATCAAATTTATTAAAATATAAAGGTCATCAAGTTTTCCAAGTAAATTTAAACAATGATCGTGGTATCCATATTTGTAAAAGTATGTTAGCATATTTAAAATGGGGTAACGGAAAAGAACCTAATAAAAAACCAGATCATTTTGTTGGGGACTTTTATGTTAAATATAATCAAATGCAAAAAAAGAATCCCTCGTTAGAACAAGAAGCTAGAGAATTGTTAAAAAAATGGGAACAAGGAGATCCAGAAGTC
>CAZIEC010000104.1:0-5093 GCA_964538145.1 uncultured archaeon | reverse complement strand
GATATTTATCTAGCATATCTCAAGAAAAAAGACTTCAATTATGATAAATCAATTTATGTTGTAGGAGATGAGCAAATAGACCATTTTAAGAGATTGTTCGCAATATTAGACATGATGGGATTCCATGAAAACAATTATCATCTCGCATATGGAATGATAAGATTACCAGAAGGTAAAATGAAAAGTAGAGAAGGTACTGTTGTTGATGCCGATGATATTATTGCGGAAATGGAAAACTTGGCTCTTAAAGAAGTTGATGAGAGATATCCTGAAATCGATGAAAATGAAAAGTCAAGAAGAGCAAGAATAATTGGTTTAGCAGCATTGAAATTTTTCATCTTAAAATTCAGCCCAATAAAGGGTTTTGTGTTTAATCCTAAAGAGAGCATATCATTTGAAGGAGAAACCGGTCCATATACTCAATATTGTTATGCCCGAATAGAATCAATTATTCAAAAATCTGGAAGAAAAATTGATTTAGATGTAGATTGGAATCTTTTAAAACACGAAAAAGAAATACAATTAATAAAACAATTAAATTATTTTCCAGAAATCTTGGACGATATAGAAAATTCCTATAATATTCACTTAATACCACAATATCTTCTTAACTTATGTCAAGCATTTAATTCATTTTATTCAAGCTGTAAAGTTATTTCAAAAGATAAGAAATTAGAAGATGCACGACTGCTATTAATTAAGTGCGTGCAAATTATTATTAAAACGGGATTAGAAATTTTAGGTATAGAAACCTTGGAACAAATGTAAGGTTTATTAAAATCATTAATATCACTTGAGAAGATTTTTAATGAGATTTTTCGATTTTCCTGAAATCATTGAAAAAGATACCGAATTTGTAATTTTTGGAGTGCCATGGGATTACTTGACTTCAATCGATCGAGCAAATTCTTCAATTGCTCCTGAAATGATAAGGAAAGCATCAATGGATTTAGCCTTAACTACAGAATTCGGAATGGAAATTCCATCGCTAAAAGTAACTGATTTGGGAGATGTCAAAATTCAAGATGAAAATGTTGAAAAAAATATAGAAAACATTCAGAAATTTGTTGTTGATATTTTAAAGCAAAAACAAGATGTAATTCCCATAATGATTGGTGGAGACCATTTTTGCACTTATCCTGTTGTTAAATCTTTAGGAACGAGTGTTGATAATAATTATAAAATGGGTATATTAATATTTGATGCTCATATTGATTTTTATGATGAATGGGATAAAGGCATCTATTCACATGCTACTGTTGTTCATAGAATATATGATTTAGAATTTACTAATAAGAAAAGTATTTTAATAATTGGACCGAGAGATATCGACATTCCTGAATTAGAATTGGCAAGGAAAGAAGACATAGAATATATTAATGCTCATGTTATTGATGGCCTTAAAGCAAGTGATTTAGTTGATGAAATAACACAATTTTTTAAGTCAAATAAAATAAAAAACATATACATCTCAATTGATATAGATGTTTTGGACCCTTCAATAGCGCCCGCTACGGGCTATCCTTGTCCAGGTGGTTTATCTTATAGAAAATTGTGGGATGTTTTAAGGCTTTTAGCTAAAGAAATGAATATCATTGGTTTTGATTTAGTTGAAGTTTCTCCCAATCTAGATCTTCCAAGTGGTATTACTAGCACCTTAGCAGCTAAAATTATTATTGAATTAATTTCATTTATTTCAATTTCAAAAAAAAAAAGAGAGAGAAAAAGAACATGAATGATAAGGATTTTAAAGAAAAGTTAAAAAAAGTAAAGCAGTTTAAAATTGACAATAATGAAAGAATTGTTGATTTGATGGAACAATTGAGCAATACGGGGTTTAATGCCAAAAGATTAGGTAGAGCATGTAAGATATATGAAGAAATGATACTTGATGATGATTGCACGATATTTTTTGGATTGGCGGGAGCAATTGTACCAGCGGGATTTCAAGGCATAATTCACGACTTTATCGAGTCTGGTTTTATAGACGTACTCGTTACAACTGGAGCTAACATAACACATGATTTAGCTGAAACTTTAGGGTATCATCATCTTCAAGGAGATATAGATGTAGATGAAATAAATGATGTCCAATTACATGACCAAAACATTAACAGGATTTATGATGTATTCTTACCTAATGAAGTATATGAAGGAATTGAAGATTTCATATCTTCACTTGATATTAAGAATTTGGAAATGCCAGTTAGTGAGTTTCTCAAATTTTTAGGAGAACAAATACCAGATAATAAAAACTCTATATTGAAAGTTTGTGCAAAAAAAAACATTCCAATTTTTTGTCCAGCTTTTACTGATTGTGGACTTGCATTACAATTAGGCTTTCATTATAAAAATATAAACTTAAATCATTTCAAGGACATGTTAAAAATGGTGGATCTCGCTTGGGACGCAAAAGTTGCAGGGACTTGCTTGGTAGGCGGAGGTGTTCCGAAAAATTTCATATTTCAATCACTTCAATTTTGCCCCAATTCTGCTAAATATGCTATTCAAATTACCATGGATAGACCAGAACAAGGAGGGTTAAGCGGAGCTACTTTAAAAGAAGCGATGTCTTGGGGAAAAGTTGCGCATTCTGCTCAAACAGCCACGATTATTGCTGATGCTACGATTGTCTTGCCTATAATGTATTGGTATTTAAAAAAAGTAATTGAGAATTAGAATCATTTCTCCAGTTTCGTTTATATAAATTAAGAATTTTAATTCTTCAATAAAAAAGACCTTCTAATCTCTGATCAATATTTTTTGTATCTGTACCAAAGATTTTATCTAAATTACTTTTAAAATACTTGAATTGGGATACTTCTGAGAGATTCTTTCCCTTGTTTAATGTTTTAAATTCATTAGCAACGGCTATTAACATTGGTTGGATGACTTTATGAATATACTTGTCAATTCTCTTCTCTTTATCCATTATTGCATAGCAGATCAACATTTCTGGGTTCATACTATCAATTGATAGAATTTCATCGCGAATGAAAGCCACTACGAATTTTTTTCCTTCAAAATATTCTACATTTTCTTTTGAAAAGGCTGTATCTGCAAAATTTAATAGAGCAGTGAGTAATCCGCTTCTTAAATCCGTGTCAATCTTTCCTAAAGTAGTTTTATGATAACTTTTCTTGACTAAAGTAAAGCCTCTGAATAATAATCCTACTTCTCTAACTACCATGTTTAACCGCTATTAAAAACTTAATGAACCCTTCAAATAATGAATATTATTGACCTATATTATAATCTTATAATAATAATTTACTTTATTAAATCATTTTGGATGATTTTTCAAACTTTTTCAAATAAACTTACTAAAATCATTAATGTCAAGATTTTAATAACAATTCAAGATTATTTTTCCACATGATTCCAAAAGAAAAAATTAAATTATGTGCTAAAAATATTGTAAAAGCTCTAAATATTAAATCAAACGAAAAATATGTAATTGTACGAGGTGGAACCTATTCTCAAAACTTGTTAGAAGAAATAGGCTTAGAATTGTATAGAATTGGTGCTTTACCCCATATTACAGCCACATCTGATTACTTTACTGAAATGATTTATAAGGATGATAATATAAAAGAAGAAACTCTAAAAAACACGCCTTTACATTATTTAAAAATGATTGAACACATAGATGCTTATGTTGTTATTGAACCATTAGAAGATCCTTCCATCTTAAATGATGCTCCTCGTGAAAAGTTAAAAGCCACTTCAGAGGCTTCAGCTCCCATTAGAGATGTTCTCTATGGTGCAAAAGAAGAATTTGCTCCTGGTAAAAAATGGATTTATGCTGGCTGGCCTTCTGAGAAAGCCGCTCGATTCTATGGAATAGAATATGATCTTTTAGAAAAATTCATTATTGAAGGAATGGCAGTCCCCTTAGAAGAGATGCAAGGAATTACTAAAAGTCTTGGTAAAAGGTTTGAAAATGCTAAAATTATTCGAGTATGGGATGATTATGGCACTGATTTTTGGGTCTCTGTTGAGGGCCGCCATTTTATTCTCGATGATGGTTTAATTTCAGATGAACAGATTGAAAAAGGAGATTTAGGAGGAAATCTTCCCGCTGGAGAAGTTTTTTTCCCTCCACGAGAAAAACAAGGAGAGGGTAAAATCTTTTGTCCTCTAACAAAAGATAGATATAGTAATAGAATAATTAAAAATCTCATGTTAGAATTTAAAGATGGCAAATTACAAATGGAAAAAATTACTGCTGACAATGATTTGGATGCTCTTATTCAAGCTTTTAAGCAATGTGAAGAAATCGATAAGAAAAATAACATTCCAGAAATAATGACATATAATATAGCAGAATTAGGAATTGGGTGTAATCCAAAGATTACGAAATCAATAGGATATATCTTAACTGATGAAAAAATAAATGGGAGCGTTCACGTGGCTTTCGGAATGAATAATCTTTTTGGTGGAAAATCAAAATCTCAAATGCATTGGGATTTCGTTACAGCTCCTAAAGTAAATATTGAAGTAGAATATTCTGATGGAACTAAAAAGCTCATAATGGAGAATGGTAAATTATCATAAAAAATAAGAAATTTAAGAACAATCCAAATAACAGTTTTTAATAAATTTTTATTAATATTCCTCTAATTTTTTTTAATTAGTTGTAAAACCCTTTCAAGAACTTTAGCTTTAAAATTAATTCTATCTGTCTGGAATATGTTTTTTTCTACAATAGTATCCTCTTCAGTTGATATGCCTATGTAGACCAATCCTACCGGCTTTTCTGGCGTTCCTCCTGTAGGACCAGCGATACCAGTTATACCTATGCCAATGTCTACATTAGATAAAATTCTTACATTATAAGCTAGCTGTCTAGCTACCTCTTCAGAAACAGCTCCAAATTTTTTTATGACTTCTGGTTCTACATTTATAACATCTATTTTAGCTTCATTACTATAACAAACGAATCCTCTATCAAATGTTTTTGAAGCCCCAGGAATGTTAGTAATCATGTGAGAAATGAATCCACCAGTACACGACTCTGCTATTGCTATGGTTTTTCCATTATTGATTAAAAGATTTACCACATCGTTAAGGTTTTTATTTAAATCCAATTT
>CAZIEC010000103.1:0-8604 GCA_964538145.1 uncultured archaeon | reverse complement strand
GTGTATCAACAAATTTTACAGCAGGATATAGATATAACCAAATTGCGAATATAACAGCCAAGTTATCATTAAATGGAACTCCAATATCAGAAAAATATATTACTTTCATTGACCTAGCAACAGATAATATGATTGGAAGGGCTCTTACGAATGATAAAGGAGAGGCTAGCATTTTAGTAAATATTGATAATTCCCAAGTTGCGGGACTTCATATTATAAAGGCATTATATAATCCAATGATTTTTAATATGACCACATATGTTGTTTATGGTAATGTCGATTTAAATTTAATTAGTGTGAATCCGCAAGAAGTAAACATTTCCGAAACTACTTTATTTAATATTAGGGGAAATGTTGTTGATCCATTGAATAATTTAAGCGTGAGGGGTGCAACTTTAGAATTTGTTTTATTAAGAAAAGGTACTAATATTAAGGTTACTAATCCATTTGATTTTATTTATACAGATACAGATTCTAATGGAAATTTTGATATTGACCTAAATGTTAATACTTCCGTTCCAATAGGAAAATATCAAATTAGAGTTGATTTTAACGGTAGTTTTTATGGTTATCCTTATGCTGTTGGTAAAATGAACGCATCAAGTAATCGAGTAGATTTTAATATTACTAAAGGTCAAGTTAAAAAATTGTGGTTTTACATAAATGATTATCCCTCAGATGATGCTGAAAATCCTTCTATCACGAGAAGTTCAACTCTAAAGTTAAAAGCAATTGTTTTAAACGAAACTAATTATCCTTTATCCAATCAAATAGTATACTTTTATAATAACTTAACTGGTTCTTTAATAGGAAGTAATGTTACGGATTCTAATGGAGTTACTACACTTGATTTTATTGTAAATCCTTCAGTAAGCGTTGATGGTCCTAATTTAATATATGCGAAACTAAATCCCTTAGCCATTAATTATTCTTATTATATAGTTAATGAAAAACCAACAATTCATTTCATAGATGGTCCGATTCCAAGAATCATAAATAGAACTGGAGGAGGCGATACCACTTTTAGAGTTGTTGGGAGGATTTCAGATCATTTAAATGACTCATTACCAATAAAATTTGCTCAAATAAAGTTAAAGATGTTTAAAGGTGGAACCGATTATTCTTCTTATCTTCAGCCGTTTGACCCATATCCATTCACAACAGATTCTGCGGGGTATTTTAATTTAACTTTTGGAGTACTTTCGGATACTCCTACTGGTAATTATACACTTCGTTTAGATTTTGATGGTATAATCGATTTAACCAGTGAAAGCAATTATCCTCATTTTTTCAATATTTCTACACTTAGTAATTCAACATATTTAACAAGTGAATTAAAAATAGTGACTCCAGCAACTTTAAGTTTTAACTTTTATATAAATGGAACCACATCAGATGACTATGATCAACCTATTGTCGAAAGAAATGGTGTCCTAAATTTAAGTGCTCATATTGAATGGGGTGGAACTCCTATTGCTGATAATGAAGAAATTGAGTTTTATGATGAAACTCAAAAATATTATATAGGTTCTGCTTTAACAAATAATGGCACAGCATGGATATTATATCATACGAATCAATCAACCATTGCTGGTCCACATCTATTACATGTAAGATATGGCTCTCACTATAATTACTCATACTTTATATTAAATGCTCCCATTAAAGTAGATATTATTAGCGGACCATTGCCCGAAATAATAAACAAAAGCGGACCATTTGATAGAAATTTTACTTTACAAGGTTATATCCTAGATAGAAAAAATAATAAACCCATTAAATATGCCAACATTAATGTTGCTCTATATGATGGTACTACTGATGTTTCCCATTATTTAATTCATAATAGTGGAACATTAAATTTAGATGAAAATGGTTTTTTCAATGTAACTTATTCGGTAACATCATCAACCCCTCCAAAAAATT
Source organism: uncultured archaeon (assembly GCA_964538145.1). Classification (GTDB taxonomy): domain Archaea; phylum Asgardarchaeota; class Lokiarchaeia; order Sigyniarchaeales; family SOKP01; genus SOKP01. The sequence continues at coordinate 6,678 of CAZIEC010000103.1, read as the reverse complement.
ATACCGTCAAGGTTGAATTTGATGGAACCTTTATATATTCTGCTCCAAATAATTTTAACAACGAATATGATTTTTATTTATGGTATTTTAATAATTTTACTACATACAGCGCTGGATTATATGAATTGAAAGTGATTGATCCTTATGATATAAATATCAACTTTTGGATTAATGGAACGGCTACTCTTCTTACTTATGATGATTCTAATCTCCCTGAAAGATTCTTACCAGGAAATATAATAAATTTTTCAGTATATATCATACAAAGTGGTAGCCCAGTAACATCGGGTACTGTCGTTTTAACAGATGTTTATATTAATTCTCAAATTGGAAGTTATACATTTAATATGGGAGATAATGGAAGACATTCGTTTTTAATCGATACATCTACTTGGCATGCGGGATTACATTTGATAAAGGTTCAATGGTCAACAGTTCCAAATTATAATACTACATATGTAATTATAAATAAAACTTTTACAATATCACCTAACATCTCTTTTAATGAAGTTCAAAGAAATGCGGATTCATTTATAGTAGATGGAACTGTTCATGATGGATCAACTTCTCTTAGGGGCTTGAAAGTCCGCATTGTTTTATTAGATTCTACTCACTCTGATGTAACAAGTTATCTATACGTGGATGAATCGCAACCAATAACAATTTCTTCCGATGGCACGTTTAAATTTACAATAAATTCAATCTCTATTGATTGTCCTCCTGGAATTTATTATATAAGAATAGATTTTAATGGAAGCATAACAGAATCAGGCATTGATCTTAGTGATTATATGATTCATTTAAGTAGTGAATTATTACAATTTAATGTTACAGCTGGTACTTATATCACTGGAAATTATGATACTAAATATGTCAAGAATGCTTTTTATTATGGTGATGAGCTATATGCTTATGGATACTTGAGATGGGATAATGGGACTGGAATTGCTTTTAAAGAGGTTGTTATTGAAATTAGAAATAGCACGGGAGGAATAATTGATTTTGCATCAGGTTCTACCGATGGATCTGGTTTCTTTAATATTACCTTAACAGTTGGAAATTGGCCCAATGATGCAGAAGTTTGGGCAATATTTTATCCAAAGGATAATTTTAATGCTCCCTTTAAATATTGGGTAAATTTGGCAGAACAAGAATTATTTCGGCCATAAAATAGAATAGAAAGGAGGTTAGGATTAAAATTTGATATCTTTTATTAATAATGTGAAACAGAGAGAAAAGAAAGAATTTATAACAATTTTGTTATTATTGATAATCTTTTCTTCAATCGTAATGATTCCAAACTTTCAATATTTAAATAATAAAGCAAAACAATCTGAAAGTCCTAAGAATTCTGCAATATGGGCAACATTAGATTTAGTAAATCCTGCTGGAATCAATAATACGAGATTCTATACAGGTACAATGATAATAATTAAAGGGAGATTATATAATAGAATTCTTAATGATGGAAAATCTGGATATACAGTTGTTTTAGAAATAGATGGTGTTCAAGATTCAACATTTAACAATGTTACAGATGCAAATGGATATTTTCAAATAGGTTTCACGATAAGCCAAAGCTTTAATGTCTATTCCGGTCATAGATTAGAAGCAAGAGTTATTTCTCCAACACCTCCAGGTGAAATTGAATATAGAACTCATTATATTTTCTATGTAAATACAACTTCCTATTTTGATATAGTTGAGCCTACAACTTCGAAATTATTAGGCGAAGATTTCGAATTTAGTGGATATTTATATTATGAAAATGGAACGGCAATTTCTTATGCCCCCGTTTATTATTATTGGTATGATAATACCTTCACTTTGGTAGATTCTGGAACTGTTTATACGGACAGTGTAGGAAAAATCCAAGGTTTTTCAATTCCAGATGTTGGTACGGATCAATTAACATTAACAATCAATTATAATGATAGTCCTTATGTAGAGTTCTCGGAATATGTTTTTACAAATCCAAGAATCTTTCAAAATATCTCATGTATATGGGATTTACCATCTCCTCTAATAGAGGGAAACAATATTATCATTTCTGGACAAGTAGTATCTTTAACAGATGGTTCGGTATTTATAGATAATAGAGAGATTTATTTATTTTATAACGGAACGTATATTGGTACAACTACAACCGATAATAATGGATTCTTTCATTATTCCTTTACGATTCCAAGTGGCATTGGTTTAACTTACTTCGGAATTCATGTTGTAAATTCTTTGAATAAAATGATTTATACTACATATTATGTTAACATTCAAGAAGCACAAACAACGATAACACCACCCCCAACAGTACCTCCTCTCGTTTTGTTTCTCTCGATATTTATTCCTATTGTAGCAGGAATAGTTATAGTATTAGGTGGTTATGGATATTATCGTTATAAAAAGCAAGAAAAAGAATCTAGAGTAGTTCGCTTACCTTTAGAGAATAAAATTAAAAACATGAAAATCTTAAAAGATACTGGAAGAATTGAAGAAGCTTTAGCCTACTTGTTTAATGCTATTTATATGGAACTCATTACTGCGAAATTTGGTCGCTCAAGATATGAAACTGAAACAATACGAGACTTTGCAATCGTTTCAGTAAAAGAATTAAACTTAACACCAACAGTAATTTATCCATTTATACAAAAAGTTGAAGAAATCATTTATGGTCGACCTTTTGAGGTTTCAGAAAAAGATTTTTATAATACTGTGGAATTATTTTCACCAGTATTTTATGAATTAACAGGGTATAATTTTGTGTTAAACTTTTAAAAATAAAACGAAATCAAAATAAAAACAAAATAAAATAAAAAAAAATATAAATTTGAAAAAGATTAATAAATAAAGGTTTTTAATATCAAAAGGGAATGATATTATGGCAAGAGTAAAAAAAAAGAAAAAGGGTCAAGAACAAGAAATAAATATCAATCAAAAGTTCGAAAATATAAAAGTTTTAGTCAGAACTGGAAGAGCCAAAGAAGCAATTGCTTATATATACTTGATATACAATGATCTAATGACGAGAAAATTTAGCAAGCCCCGACTTGCTCATCAAACAATTAGAGAATATGCAATCATATGCGTTAATGAACTTGGGCAAAAGCCAGAAACAATATATCCTTTCATAAAAAAGATTGAGGATATTATTTATGGAGGCTTGGAGCCAACGAATAAAGAGATAAATGACACGATTCAGCTTTTCTCAAACCTCTATACAGATGTTACGGGTAAGCAACTTCCTGCAATAAGTTTTTAGTGTTTTTCAATTTTTCTAAATTAGAATAATATTAATATTATCCAATAAGAACAATGTCAAGTGTTAATAATAAAGTGGCAAAACATGTCAATTTCTCAAAAGGGTTCTTACTAGTATTTTTCATAGTTTTCCTAATTGGATATGGATTTGCTATAACAGAGTTTATATCATTATATCAAAAAAATAACCCTGGATCCTTTTTACCCTCTTACATAAATTATTTACCATTAGCATGTTATGTAGGTTCTGGTTTTATTGGCATATTATTCCTTATTTATGTTAGAAATATTTTTATTCAAAAATCACGAGAAATCAAGGCAAAAAGAAAGATTAAAAAAGGTTCCATGTATAAACAAGCTCTATTCATCGTGATTTTCTTGTTTTCTTTCATCCCCTTAATTGGTCCTATATTTGATCACGGTCAAAATGATCAAAATTTTTCTATTTACAATAATGGTTGGAATGGAGCGTCTACCTTTAAAACAGCTCTAGAAAATGATGGATATGAAGTAATGGCGCTTCAATCAAGTTTGAGCGCTACTGAACGCCTTGATAAATCGGTTTTATTAATTCTTTTAGGACCAAATCAATTTTATAACCCTATCTTTGAGATTCCATTCTTTATTAACTTTTTTGATAATGAATCCCATAATTCTCTTTTGATTTGTCATGATCATGGAAGCACTAGCATGTTATTATGGGAAATATTCATAGCTGGTGCTTTAGATCCAGATATCGGTGGAAGGTTTCCGGTTACAATATTTCCAGATGGAATCTTGAGAGATAATGGTTCTTATGAAATGCGACCTGATTTTCCAGTAATTAAATCATTTGCAGCTCATGAAATTACCACGGGAATAAGTCAAGTAATTCTATCAGAAGCTTCAGCTGCGGTTGGCGGCCCATTTATTACACAGTTTGGATGGGAATTAATAGGTTCTACAACAGAATATGGTTATGTAGATAAAGATAATGATCATGTATATGAGTTTGAGGATGACAATATAGATTTAGGTTCAATGTTAAGTTATTTTCCTAATTTTCCTAATAAATGGCCTTTAGGAGGGTATTCTCAATCGGTTTTTATGGCTAAAGATTTAGGCACGTCAAGAGTTTTTGTTTCCAGTGATGCTAGCCTTTTCAATAATGAATTAATTAACGATCCTCGCTTTGATAATTTACAATTTGGGTTAAATATTATTCATTGGTTAACTTTTGGAGAACCAAAAGAAAATTGGATTATTGTTTTTGATGAAGCTCATATAAGACCTGAATATTCGAGAGATTTAACTTCTGCTGGAATTTATGGCTTCATAATTCAATACATCATTCATTTATCTACAAATCCTGTTACTGCTTGGATTTATCCTCTCTTGGCAATATATTCCTTGAGAAAATATTTACCCAAAAAAGATGAAAAAGCTGAAAAGAAAAAGATAAAAGAGCAAGAGAAAAGAGAAGAACGCGCTCGATTTAGAACATCATCCTTTTTTGCAGAAAAAATTCAATGGTATCGTGAAAAGAGTAAATATGATAAAGCCTTACTTTTACTTTATCGGCGTTTAGAAAGAAAGCTAAATAATCTCTTAAGGGGTAAAAAAATTACATCTAAAAATGTTGTTGATTTAGTCATTTCAAAAGAATCAAATGTCAATAAATTGAAAGTAAAAAGAATTGCAAGATTTATTGATAGAATGGTCGCACTAAAAAGTGGAAACTTAAAAATAAAGGATGAACAAGATTTTGAAGAAATATATTTTGAAATGGAGTGGGTAGTTAACAATATTTAATCAATTACTTAAAGGAATAATATGATTTTTTTTAAGATTTAATTTTTTCGCTTTTTATGAATTAAAGAGATGTTCAATGCCATTTTTTTTACATTTCATTATAATTTCATTTAAAATTCAAAATTAAGATTTTTATCAAAAAAATTAATTAAAAACTGAATTGGTAAACTAACCTTATTAATAAATAAATTTAAAAAAGGGGAGATTCTCTAAAAATAAAAATTTAATAAAATTCTTTTATATATTTCTTATATCGGGACCGGGATTTCTTCTAAAATATTCTTAATTACGGTTTTTACGTCCAAACCTTCAAGCTCTGCTTCAGGTTTTAATAATATTCTATGATTCAATGCCGCTAAGGCTAAAGCCCGCACATCATCAGGAGTAACATATGTACGTCCTAAAATGGCGGCTCTAGCTTTAGCACACTTCATGAGTGTTAAAGAAGATCTTGGTCCGCATCCTAATGCAATCTGGGGATGATTTCTTGTTTTTAAGATAATATCTCGGATATATTTTAAAATTCTATCATCAATATATACCATATTAACAAGTTTTTGAGCAGCAAGAATTTCTTCGGCATTTGTAATCACTTCAATTGAGGGAAGATCTCCAGTGATTTGTCTTCTCATGATTTCAACTTCCTCATCTTGTTCAGGATAATCTAACCATAATTTAAATAAGAATCTATCTACCTGCGCTTCTGGTAAAGGATAAGTTCCTTCCATTTCCACGGGATTTTCAGTAGCAATGACTATAAAAGGTTTAACAAGTTCAAGTGTTTGACCTTCGATAGTTACTTGTCTTTCTGCCATTGCTTCTAATAATGCTGCTTGAGTTTTTGGTGCTGCCCGATTAATTTCGTCGGCAAGTACTACATTTGCAAAAATTGGTCCTTTTTGGAGGACAAAGGTTCCTTCTTCTTGTGAAAATATTTTTGTCCCCGTAATATCTGCAGGTAGAAGATCTGGTGTAAATTGGATTCTTCTAAAAGATATTCCCAATGTTTTTGCAAAAGTTTTAGCCATCACAGTCTTTCCCAAACCCGGAACACCTTCTAAAAGAACATGTCCATTTACTAATAATGCAATGAATAATTGTTGCAATATTTCGCCATAACCGACTATGACTCGACTAACTTCACTGAGTACTTCCTGTGCAATTTCTCTAATCGGTCCCACGTCTAATTTTTCTCTTTCTTCGTAATATTTTGCTTTTTCAGGAGCTTCCATATTTCTCGACCAATGTAATATTTAATATTTTAAACCTCTTTTTCACTTCACCAATTATAAACTTTTTATATATATTGTTTTAATAATTTTAGTTTAAATATTTATATTTATTCCTTTCAATTTTAGATAATCAAAATATCAGTTAAAATTGAAATATTTAGGTTATGAAACTTTACTCCTATTTTAAAAAAATATTTAACAGGGAAAAAAAACTTTTTAATGAACTTTATTGTTTGAATTTCTCGATTTATGAAATATTTTAATTAGAACTTTTTAAATTAAATGTTTTATGCAAAGATCAAATACTAAACAATATTTTCATTTTAAAATATTTTGAAATCTTTAATAAATAGTTTAAAAAATAAAATAAATGAGAATCCAATATGTAGTTTTTTCTTAA
>CAZIEC010000102.1:5249-8656 GCA_964538145.1 uncultured archaeon | reverse complement strand
ATTCATACTCAAGACTCTTCTAGATTCTGGATCCTAGATACTTATGAAGAACGATATGAAAAAGGGGATGAACCTGAAATATTAGATAAGGAGATATTTAGAGGATGGTTAATGGAAAATTACCCGGAAATCTTTCCCGATATAAAACCTGAGCAAGCAATCCCACCAATTCCAAAAGAGATTAGAGTGGAAGTAGCAAAACGATATATTAGGACTTATGAAAAAATAACAGGGTTAAAGTTCAAACCAGAAATATCCGATGTTTTAGAGAGAATAACAATAAATCTAAAAAAAGCAAATTACCTCTAATTAAAAAGAAAGATTTATTAAAACTTGTAAGTTATTTTTTTATTATGATTACACTAATCTTATTGATTGGTTCATTTGTTTTATTGGTGATTAGTTTTATCCTAATCATTACTGACTTGATGTTTTATAAGAAAGATGAGAAAAGAAGGGCAGAAGGTAAATTACCAAAATTTTCTAGCTATGGGTTTTTATTGACATTATTAGCGTTGTTATTCTTAGCATTTGTTAGCCTCTCATACTTGCCTTTTTAAAAATTATTTTATTTAATAAATCAAATTATTAGAATTGTTCAAGCAATTTTTTCTTAAAAATTATTTATATGCTAACAATAATTATTAAAATTATTATACAACTAATTTTTCTCAAATGAATCAGATGGAATTTATCGTTGAGTTAGTTCTTGAAAATAAGAAGGCTGCTCGAGATCCCGTTGGAGAAACCATTCAACGAGATTTACTTGCCAAAAAAGGTTACGATGCAATTACTGGTGTTAGGAGTGGTCAATATTTAAGAATTCGTGTTAAAGCAGAAAATGAACAAAAAGCAAGAGATTTAATAGTAAAAATGTGCAATGATTTGCGAATTTTTAATCCAGTTACCCAGAATTTAACTATCTTAAGCGTGAAAAAAGCATGACCATAAAAATAGCCGTTATCCAATTTCCAGGCGCTAATTGCGATCTAGATACATTACATGTTTTAAAAAATGTAATGAATTTAGATGCCCATCTAGTTTGGCATAATCAATTCAAAGAAAAGCATTTTGATGGCGTAATATTACCAGGTGGTTTTTCTTTTGGAGATTATTTAAGAGCGGGGATTATTGCAGCACATAGCCCCGCAATTGAAGAAGCAAGAGTGATGTTAAAAGAAGGTAGGCCCATTTTGGGTATTTGTAATGGTTTTCAGATATTAACGGAAGCCCAGTTTCTACCCGGAGCACTCTTGAAAAATGAATCCTTAAAATTTGTTTGTAAATGGGTAAAAATAAAGGTTAAGAATAATAACACTGCTTTTACAAATAAGATGAAAAAAAATGACATTTTAGAGATACCAATAGCTCACGGCGAAGGCAGATATTATACGGATAATTTAAAAGAATTAGAAGAAAATGATCAAATTGTTTTCCAATACGTTAATAATGAAGGAATTCCGGATAAAGAATCTAACCCAAATGGTTCTCTAATGAACATCGCGGGAATATGCAATTTAGAACAAAATTGTGTAGGTTTAATGCCTCATCCCGAAAGAGCTTCTGAAAATATTCTGTGTCCAAACGGTGAACCACACGGAAAATTATTTTTTGAATCAATGATCGATTTTATAAAAAAAAGGTTATAAAAATGCCAAAAGTAGAAAGTAATGGAAATGAATTGGAAGTTGATTTGACTGATAAAGAGATTGAACGCATACGAAAAGAATTGCAAAGAGATCCGACCATTACAGAATGGGGCATGTTTGATGTCATGCACTCGGAACATTGTTCTTATAAATCATCACGTCCAATGCTAAAGTTATTTGAAGATGCTGAAAAGAATTATGATTATGTACTGGCAGGGCCCGGACAAGATGCAGGTGTCATAGATATTGGTAATGGATATGCTTTAGCTTTTAGAATTGAATCTCATAATCATCCCTCTGCCATTGAACCATATCATGGTGCCGCAACAGGTATAGGAGGAATCATTCGGGATATTTTATGCATGGGCGTACGCCCTATTGCGTTATTAGATCCTTTACGTTTTGGACCACTAAAAGGAAATCCGCATTCACAATGGTTATTCAAGTATGTTGTTAAAGGAATTGCGGATTATGGAAATTGTACGGGAATACCTACTATTGCTGGAGAAGTAGAATTTGATAAAAGTTTTGAAACAAATTGTTTGGTAAATGTAGCTTGTATTGGATTAGGAACAATTGAAGATTTTGAACATGCTCCTAGTCGAGCATACAATCCTGGAGATTATATCGTATTAATGGGAGGATCTACTGGAAGAGATGGAATTCATGGAGTAACTTTTGCTTCTAGAACTTTAAGTGAAGAATCTGAAGCAGATAGACCGGCTGTTCAGATAGGAGACCCATTTACAAAAAAATTGATAATTGAAGCGACATTAGAAGCTATAAAAACAGGATATGTAAGGGGATTAAAAGATCTCGGTGGAGGAGGTCTCTCTTGCGCTTTAAGTGAATTAACGGGGGATGGAGGTACTGGAGCAAGTGTAGATTTAGGGAAAATTTATACCAGAGAACCAGGAATGAACTCTTTCGAGATCATGCTTTCAGAATCTCAAGAACGAATGGCATTTGTAGTTAAACCTGAAGGATTAAATAAAGTTTTGGATGTCTTTAAAAAATATGAGATGAATTATGCTGTTATAGGACGAACAGATGATTCAAAAGTTTTAAAAGTTTATGATGGAAACAAATTAGTAGTAAGCTTACCAGCAAGAGCACTTTCAGACGCACCACCTATTCAGAGAAAGGAAAAAAGGCCAGATTATTTAGATGAATTACTCCAGCAAAAAACTCCAAAATTATCTATTAGCATTGAAGAAGCAATTTATCAATTAATAGCATCTGAAAACATTTGCAGTAAAGAATGGATTTATAGACAATATGATCATGAAGTGGGAATAAGATCAGTTATTAAATGCGGTGAAGGAGATTCTGGGGTTCTAAGGATTATTGGGACTAATAAATTTGTAGCTGCAAGCGTTGGCACTAATTCTAAACATTGCTACTTGGATCCATATAATGGGGCAAAAGGAGGACTTGTTGAAGTGTGTGGTAATGTAATAGCAAATGGAGCTAAACCCATGGCAATGGTAAATTGTTGTAATTTTGGAAATCCAGAAAAACCAGAGTCTTATTGGTATTTTGCGGAATCTGTTAGAGGCATGGCTGATTTTTGCAAGAAATTAAGAATTCCAGTAGTAGGAGGAAATGTTTCATTTTATAATGAAGATGAATTGACAAAGAAAGCGATCAAGCCAGCTCCAGTTATCATGATTGTTGGTCTGATTGAAGGGTATGAAAATATAATTACTTTACCCTTTAAGAAGCCTGGAAATGACATATTAATTATTGGAGATACTA
>CAZIEC010000102.1:0-5149 GCA_964538145.1 uncultured archaeon | reverse complement strand
GAATCAAAAGATTGCGACTTTATTTTTAAAATTGCTAAAAAATTTGATGTAAAAATAGCGAGAATAGGGACAATTATCGAAGAACCAAGAATTGAAATAACTGGGTTGAATGATAAAGATGTTATTTTGGATGTTATAAAAATGAAAGAACTTTATGATGCAACCATTCCAAACTTAATGGAAATATGATCTATAAAAATAATTTAAATGTATTTTATATAGAAATGATGAAAAGAAAAATTCGAGAACGATGTGGCGTTTTTGGTATTATTAGTACTAATCCGAACTATTCTGTTGCAAAAATGATATATTCTGGATTAATAGCGATTCAACATCGAGGACAGCTTTATTCTGGAATGGCTATCGTTAATCATAAAGGAGAATTGAGAAATTATAAAGGAAGAGGGTTAGTTTCTAAAGTCTTGAACCCAAAAAGGTTAAGATTATTATCTGGAAATGTTGGAATTGGTCATGTGTGCTATGGAAAACCAAATTGCTTGCACGAAGAAGATGCTCAGCCATATTATTTTAAGATTTCTGATTTAGAACTAGCACTAGCTTTAAATGGTGCTATAATAAATCATGATGATTTAATGATAACTCTAAAGAACCTGGGTAGAATCATTACTAGTGGGTCTGATATTGAATTAATAGCAGTTTTGATTGAAACATTATTCTCTCAATTTAATGACATGGATGAATGTCTTAAAGAATTAATTAAAATGCTTGAAGGAGCTTATTCTTTACTCATATTAACTAATAATGGCCATATTTATGCAATCAGAGATCCTACAGGTTGTAAACCGCTTTGTTATGGTATGCTAGAAATTAATGATATGAAATTCTATATTTTTTCTTCTGAATCTTGTTCATTAGATGTTTTAGGAGCAAAGCTAATTGATGATGTTAAACCAGGTGAAATAATTAAAATACATCCTGAAAAAGAAATTCAAAAATTTTTTATAAAGTCAAATGAAAGAGTTGGAGTCTGTCATTTTGAATATGTTTATTTTGCAAGACCGGATTCAATAATAGATGGTATTTCTGTAGGAGAAACCAGATTCAGGTTGGGAATGAACTTGGCTAAGGATGATGATCTAAACATTTCTAATGCTGTAGTTGTCCCCGTTCCAGACTCTGGTAGAAGTGCTGCTATGGGCTATTCTTGGTACTCTGGAATTCCTTATGAAGAAGGTTTGATGAAAAATAGATATATCTGGCAATTAAAGGCAAATCCCAAGGAAAAGTTAAATCCAATAAAATCAGTAGTGAATGGAAAAAACATAATATTAGTCGATGATTCAATTTTAAGCGGAGAAACCATGAAAGATATAATCAGAATGCTAAGAGAAGCAGGAGCTAAATCAATCCATGTTAGAATAAGCTGTCCACCGATCATAAAATCTTGTAAATTAAACGATCTTTTCTCAAATCGAGATTTATTGATTGCTTATCAAACAAAAATTCAAGATTATGATCATTTTAATAGTTTAATGCAAGAATATATTGAAGCTGATAGCCTTAAATTTCAAACTATTGAAAGCTTGATTGATGCAATTCAATTAAATGAAAATAGAATTTGCTTGTATTGTCTTAGAGAATTTTGTTTTGTTGATGAGAAAATAGAAAGATAAAAATTTAAAAAATACATGTTCCGTGAGTTATTTAATCTAAAATTTAAATCATAATAAAATTCTAATTTATTTCAATCAAATTAATTTTTTACTCCATAAAAAGGGCATTTAACTTGAAATAATAAGCAAAAAACCTTCAAAGAATAATATTTTACGATATCTCAACAATTATTTTAAAATCGGTAATTTGAAATATTTCTAATGATTCTCATTATATGTCTATTTTAATTAATGTGGGGATAAAACATGAGAGCTCGCGCATGTATCAAATGTAAGGAATATGTAGTAATACACCCTGATAATCCTCTTAATCAAAATAGAATCAATCTCTTTGAACAAAAACATCATCAGCATACTTTAATTACTGTAGATTTAGACGAAATTAAAGATTCATATACGATATTTAAAAATAATAGTGAAGAGAGTAAATTGGAAGAATTATCTCAATAATAAGCTCCTAAATTTGCAAAAATATTAAAAAATGAGACTTATATTTCAATTGCTTTAAACCTTAAAATTCTCTTAGAGTTATAGTACCATTCTTATCAATGGTAATAAAACTAGGTTTCAATACATGTTGCCACGCACCACTATTAATTAACCTCACTTTTTTATTGTTAATATTTTTAACAATATCGTGCTTTTCATGTGAATGTCCATAAATTATGGTGTTAAATTCTTCAGGATCCTTTAAATCCTCCATATACTCAGTTATTTGCTTGATGTAATATTTTTTTCTTAATCTTTTTCTTTCAAATTTTTCTATAATTCGCATGGAAAATTTCATTGTCTTGAAAGTATTCAAATCAATACCCTTTACTTTAGATTTTACTTCATCAAAAGTTAAATTCGAAATTTTTCTACCCCTTCTAATAACCCAATTCCACATGTAGTCCGCCAAATCCTTATAAGCTTGATCAGGAGATTCGAGTAAAATTCTCCAAAAAATTGATACGATATAACGTGTTTCAATACCATCAAATTGGTGTCCATGAGTCAATAAACAAGAAATTTTATTATCTATACTTATATTATCGATTGAAAAAATATCTATTGGTTTTGAATAAAGTGAATCATGTAAAAAAAGCTTTAAATTATTATTATGCGTGTTTTTTAAAATGATGTATTGACAAGTTAATTTTTCTTGAAAAAAATCGTAATTAAAATCATTTTTTTCAAATTTTTTTAATAAAACTCTTTTACTTTCCTCAAAACTATTGAAATATTCATCATTGAAAGGATTTTTATTAACTGGTATCTCATGATTCCCCAATACGTATATTATCTTTAAATCAAGCTCCTTATAAATTCTTGATATTAAACTTAAAATGTCATCATGTTTATTCTTAATTGCTGGAAGGGTATCAAAAAGTAAATCTAAGAAATCACCTAATATAAAAATGTATTCTAAGGTTGACCATTGCTTTTCCTCCAAGATTTTAGATAAAAATGATTTAAAAAGGTGTATCTTACTCGTAAAGTTTCCTAAATGAACATCTGAGAAGATTAAAATAATATTATCATTTTCCTTATTACTGCTCATCTTTTTTACTTAATCTTATTAATATCAAATATAAATTCTTATAATTTAAAGGAATTCTAAAATGTTATTAATAGAATCAATAATTTTTATTGGCTTGATTTTTTTTAGCTCATCTTCTTTTATAATCGAACCTTTCCCTGTTCTTACTAAAAACGCGTCAATGCCTACTTTTTGTGCTCCCAAAATATCGGAATAAAGATCATCTCCTATCACTAAAACTTCACTTTTATCAAGATTTAATAATTTTAAAGCTTTCAAAAAGAAATTTTTATCAGGCTTGCCGAATATCTCTGGTTTAACATTAGCTGCATTAGATATTAAATTTACAAAAGCTCCAGTGTCTAAAGTGGGTTCTCCCATAGAATTTAAGAAAAACATATTTCCTTGAGTCCCTAATAATTTAGCACCATTTAACACGCATTTGAAAGCTTCATTTAAGTATTCTACATTCCAATCATCTCTAAAATCTCCAATCACCACAAAATCAGGATTTTCTGTAGAATTAACGAGTTTAAATTGCCTAAATTCCTCTCTTATCTCCTTATTTGATATCAAGTATATTTTTTTATCTTTTTGGGTCAAAAGAAAATTTTTAAGTGCAATTATTGGTGAAAAAATTTCTTTTTCTTCAATATTTAATCCCAAATTTCTTAGATTTTCTGCTACACTCTGAGGAATTTTACTATCTGTATTTGTCAGATAAAGTATTTTAATCTTATTTTTTTTCAAGAAATTAAGGGTCTCTATAGCACCTTCTATGGGTTTTCCTTTATGTATTATAGTCCCATCAATATCTATCAAAATACCTTTTATGGACTTTGACAAACTTAGTCTCACATCTTAGAATTTTGAAATATATATAATTTAATATTGAAAATAAATAAAATATATAGGAAAAAAGAAAAAGTTCAATGGAAATGGAAAAGCAAGAAAAAGGAAAAAAAATAGTAATTAAGAAGAGGCGATCATTTATTTTTAATAGAAATTATTCTTCCTAAAGATTAACGGGCTTTTTATATCACCTGCATCTTTTTATTTTTTGTGGGATGGGAGACCCATCTCTAGATCATATAATACAAAAATCAACTTATAAATGTTTGGTTTTTATAATTTTTTTAGAAATTTGAGAAAAATTTGAACATTTTTATATCTAATCTTTAAATTCAACTTAATTAGTGTAATGGGTCTAAATAAAAATTATTTAATTAACTATCTCTAAAATGAATTTATAATTTCTTAATAATGCTTAAAATTTTATACTGACATTTTAATAATTAAAGGTTTAATTTTATTAATAAAAAATAAACATGTTTTAAGAAATGAAAATTGCTGTTGATATTGATGGAGTTCTTTTAGATACAATGATAACATTTTGCGAAATTTTTAACGCAAGACATGGTACAAGTTATAAAAAAAGCGATGTTAAAAGGTGGGATTTCTATAAAGATTGGAACATGACAGAAGAAGAAATGTGGGAGATCTTCTATCAAATTTATGCCGATTCCATGTCCATACCATTTATAGATAATGATGCACCAGGAATAATGAAAGAATTAAATAAGAAATATAGAGTTTCTATCGTTTCAGCTAGAGATAATAATTTTAGAAAAGAAATAATTAAAAAATTGGAATACCACGGGATAAAACAAGGCTCTCACTACGAAAAAATAGTTTTGGTCAAGCATAAACCTTATCATCAAAAAATATTTCATCATTATGATATATACATTGATGATAATCCAAATTTAGCCCATCATATCATGAAATTAAAAAATAGGAAATTACTACTCTATGATCAACCCTGGAATAGAGAAATTTTACCAAATAAAAACATAATAAGAGTAAAATTATGGAAAGAGATCTCTATATTTTTTGAGAATTTAGATTAAAGATAAGAAAAAGAGATAATTGTCTTGAAAAACAAAGTATCACTAATCGAGCACTCTGATATCGAATATAGATAAAAATATAT
>CAZIEC010000101.1:3255-8688 GCA_964538145.1 uncultured archaeon | reverse complement strand
AAGCCTGCTTTCTTAAATAATTCCATTCTATCAACAGATTTAGTTGCTAATATGAGTTTTTCAAGAGTCATGGCATCCCTAAAACAAATGAAGTTTCAAATATTCCGATTTATTTTATTATTTTAAATTAATTTAGTAATATTTAATGAATTTTTAATAAAGACAATTATATTCATTTTTATTTTTAAAAAAAATATATTATAATAAATGAATTCAATTATTTAAAAATCGTAAAGAGAAATGAATTTCTTTTTTCCTATATATTTATTCAATTTTCTAATGTTTTCAAGCATTTTGTACCTTTTTTTATCGAACGCTAAAAATATTTCGGCGCTGAATAAAGTAATCTGTTTTTCTTGTCTTTCTTTTATCTTTACTCATGTAATGATATTTCTGACCCTGATGTTTCAAGATGTTTCACTTCATGAAGAGATTATTCCATTATGGCTTTTTAGTTTAACAACCCCTAACTTCTTGATATTGGGCTTATTATTCATATCAACGATAATCGCTAATGTTTATAAAAAAATCGTTGTTAAAAACAAATTTGAAGAATTTAAATTAAAAATGAGAGAAAAGATAAAAAAAAGGAGTAAGTTAAGGAATGATATGATTCGCAAGATTCCACACGTTTTAATGTTTATTGGGTTTGTCGTTGTATGGTTAATAGGTGCATCAATTGTAAAACAAGCAACAGGTTCTTTAGAAGGGATGATCCCTAATGAAAATAATCTTTTTCTATTATATTTTAAACTATTTAGTTCTCCAAATACTATTCGAGATGTTCTGTTCTCTTTAGGATGGTTTTATTACCTCATATTTTTCTTTTTTTATTGGTTTACATTAATAGTTTTAGTAAATGAATTTTCTAGAAAGTCCAGAATTTATGCTTTTCCTTTTAATATTTTTTGTACAATCACTTTAAGTGAGGAAGAAATGAGAGGTTATGGGACTTATGTTTATTTCTCTATCGGACATTTTTTTGCTGCTTTTACCTGTCCTCCAATGATATTTTTTTCAATTTTAGGAATGAGTTCAATCTCAGATTTAATGGCTAGTCAAATTGGAATTAGATTTGGAAAAAAACAAATTTTTTTTAACAAGTCAAAAACTTGGGAAGGCGCTTTAGCTGGCTTTTTAACCAGCATTTTAACTTGCATTTTATTTTTAGGAGTATTGTGGTCTTTAATATTTTCCCTCGCATTTTTCTTTTTCGATATAATCACCGAAAAACCATTAAAAATTTCAGATAATTTGTTAATTCCTTTCGGTTGCGCATTAATTTACCTTTTTTTGAGATTTTTTTTAAATTTAAATTACGCATCATTCTTATTTTAAATCTTATTAATAATTTGGCTTTCTAGAGCTTAATTACCGATAATAAATTTAGTAAAGATTTTTAAATCATTAAGTTTTAAAAGTTATCATGATGTATTATCTTCCAACGACCTTAATTTTCATTGCGTATGGGATTGGAACTCTCATTTATATTATAAAACATAAACAAGAAAAATTAGAAAAAAAACTATTTTATAATGAATTATTGATTGCGGGTCTATTTTTTTTAGCAGGATTACTATTTCCTTTCATGTACGGTTTTCATTCTCCATCACTAAAAGAACAAACACTTAATTTATTATGGGCTTATACTTCAATTTTATTATCACTTGAGTTATTAGTTTGGCTCTTAACATTGGCATATAATACCTTTGTTTCAAAAAGAAATCCCAAAGTAATGGAAGAGAGAGATTATTGCAAATATTGTGAAGAATTTGAAAAGAAGTGGGAAGATAACTTGAAGAGCGAAATGGGTCGGAAATTCTTGCATCTATTTACATGTTTGGTTGTTCTCGTATTCTGGTCAATTGGAACAATATTGGATAAAACCGGTATTTTAAGCACCATGGGTCTCGATAACTATAGTTTTTCAATATGGTGCATTGTAACAATCGGGTTTGCCTTTGTAATAATGTTTCAAATTGCCGATTTGGCACGCTTGAATACTTTCTACATGCTCCCTAAATGGGCAAAAAAATGGTATTTATCCATGCGAAAAGAAGAATTAGAAACTTTTATTGCTTCCACGCCTCTTGTATTATCTTTTGTTCCTTTTGTATTTACACCATTCCCAATTTTTGCTGCTGTAGCATTGATTACAACCTTATCTGATGCCATAGCTTGTGTTATTGGGAAAAAGTATGGAAGACATCCTCTTCCATTTAATCAAAAAAAGACTGTCGAAGGTGCCATTGCGGGTGGGATTTCTACTTTCTTAATTGTAATCTCAGCAATGTTCTTTTATCATGAATTTTTACCTGTTAATTTAATAAAAATAGTTTTAATGGGAATTGTAGCAACTATTATATTTTTAATTATTGATATCTTTGTTAAGAATGTATCAGATAACATTTTAAATCCATTATTAACTGGATTCGGGATGTGGATAATTTCAATTTTATAAGAGGTTCATGAAATTATCCTCCAAAATACAAGTAGAGAAAAGTTATGTCATCTCCATCTTTTAACAGAGTTTTTAAAAATTTATCATCTCTATAACTTCTACCATTTATGATAATTGAAAGAAATGAACTAAATTCACCTATCTTTCCCTTTTCCCATATTAATTCGTAAAATTTATTTCCATATTCTTTCTTCAAATGATTTAATAATTCTTCAAGAGTCACTTCTTTTTCAAATTGAACTTTTTTATGTAATGTTTTAGTTAACTCATTGAATGGTGGTTCGAATGATAAATTTAGCGTGATCATGTGAAATACCCCCATCTTATTTTATTGATCTCTCAAAATAATAATGAATTTAAGATTTAAAGTTTTGCTGGTATTTTTACCCCCAATGTTTTGTAATTAACAACTAGATTATAAAGCAAAATATGATTAAATTATTATTGAAAAAATAAAGAGGTATGCTAATGACAAAAGTTTTTTTTATATCAAAAAAAAGCGTGAAAGATGCTTGGATAACAGCAGTTATTAAAGTATTGAATAATGGTGTAGACATTAAAACGGAGTATGATAGACCTGAAGATCCACCCTCAAAAGATGCAACTGTTTTAATTGAAGTAACGGAACCAATGAGCGATCCGATAAAACGAAATGATAAGTTGTTAAAGATTAGGACGAAATATGGCAATAGTTTTGAAGTCTATGGGGCAATGGGAGATACTTACTTAATTGGTTCGATTCAAGGAGGATATATAGAAGAAATCATGGATGGAGTTAATGATAATTTCATTTGGGAGTCTGCAACTAGTTTTCCTTACTCTTATCATGATAGAATATTTAATTATGCCCCGTTTTCTTTAGAAGATACGATTCACGTGGAATATGATGTTTCAATAGTGGATAATGAAGATGTGAAAAAACATCAGAAGTTAATCAAGGCTCATAAAATAGAAGAGAAAAAAGATTCAACCATATGGAAAATAGGGCATTCTCTTGAGCTCGATTTAGATAAGAAAATTGAAGAACAAATTGGTATTAAAAATCTACCAATTGCTATATTAAAATTTCCTCGAATAAATCAAATTAATTATATTATTGATAAGTTGAAGAAAAAACCATATTCCAGAAGAGCTCAAGCGATTACTTGGAGACCCCTCGTAGATCCATTTCATTCTGATCCGCCATGTTTACAAAGAATCTATATGAGAATTATTAATGGTAAACTTACAATGCAAACTACTTGGAGAAGCCGGGATTTATTTAGAGCTTGGGAAGCAAATGTAAATGGAATGATACGGATACAAAAAAAAGTTGCAGAGGAATTGGGGGTTGAAATTGGAAATTATGTTGATTTTTGCAACTCTTTGCATATATATGGCAGTACAATCCCAGAAGTTAAGGATATGTTAAATAGAATGAAAAATAAAGGAGAAATTCCAGAAGAATTACTTGAATATGTTAAATAAGAAATAATTATTAAAAAAAATTATAATATATTTAATTGTTTTAGTTTTTCTTCAGTCGGCATTCCAGTTTCCCAATCCCAACCTCTTATTTGATAATAAGTTTTCAAGTTATTTTCTAAATTTAATTTAACCCCTGCTGTAGTTCCTCGTTCTAATGGCTTTGTTAAGTGTTGAGGTAACTTATCATCTTCTCTATTTACCCCCAATTTACAATTAATAAGCCTTTTAAGATTATTTATTCTTTCTCCAACCATTAATAAATCTTTCTTGTTATAATTAAATCCTGTGGCATAATTTATGTAATTTAAATATGTTTCAAATGAAGAAGGCGTGTGGAAATTGCAATTTACAGCAGAATCATCAATGGCTCTAATATCTTGAAGTGTTATTATTCCTTTTTCTCTTTTAGTTATATCAAATCTGGAGGATCCCTTTTTTATTCTTAATCTACTAAATTCAACAGTTCCTAATTCTGCGTTAAACCAATCAGCTTTTTCGTGACTTGCACCTATACAACATGTCATGTAATTTAATGCCTGTCCAGCAAAAGCACGGGGGTCATGCATGGGCATCTCCAGACCTTTAACATGGGCGGCTAATTCTGGATTAACATTAAAAATTTTAGCCATTTTTCTAACTCCCTCTGCTAAAATATTTCCAATATCTCTCCTTTTGGTTATGAGCTCAATCAACTTTACAATGGTATTTCCATTTCCCCATTTAATATCATCTAATGGCATTTCTGAGCAATGATTCCTAATTTCATTTAAATTGATTTTATTCTCAATTAAAAATATTAAAAAAGCAATACTTACACCGCATGAAATTGTATCAATTCCATATTTATTGCATAAATGATTAGCCAAGATAACAGATTCAGGGTCATTAAAATTGCCGCATAGGGGTCCCAAACTTGCCACTGATTCATATTCAGGGCCATCAACCTTAATTTCTTCTCCTCTCAAATTTATTATTGTTGTTTTCCCACATTGTTTAGTACATCCAGCACATCCATAATTAAAAACGGGAAATTTTTCTTTCAAAGATTTTCCAGTCATGCTTTCAGCAAAAAATTCTGTCTCAGTAAAATAATATGCTGGAGTATCGCCTAATTTCATACCCAAATCTAAATAGCCATTCGTGCCAAATAAATTAAATAAATATAATGATGCTGACTTTACAAAATCACTTTCAATTTCTAAATCTTCTTTTTTTCTTAATTCTTTCATTGAATTTGAATCGAATAAAGAGACATTTTCAGTTCCATGTATTGCAATTGCTTTCAAATTTTTTGAACCCATTAATGCACCTAACCCACATCTTCCTTGCGCTCTTCCTTCATCATTGATTATGCAGGCATATTTCACTAGATTTTCACCAGCATTACCGATACATGCAACCTTGATTTTATTGTTGTTTAAATTTTTTTTAATGATTTCTTGTGTTTCGTAAGTATCTTTGCCCCACAAATCACTTGCATCTAAAAATTGTATTTTAGATTCATT
>CAZIEC010000101.1:0-3155 GCA_964538145.1 uncultured archaeon | reverse complement strand
TTATTTTTTTATAATCTTCTTCTGATAACAAATCATATAGTAATTTTACACTTAATCCTGTCCCCCCTAAGTAATCCCTAGCTATTTTAGGATCAAGTTCTTTGATTTCAACAGATTTCCTTTCTAAATTAATATAAGCTAATTTTCCATTATATCCAAATAATTTTGTAGACATTTCAAATCCCTCTTTTTTAAAAATTTACTCTTTCGCCATTATAGGCCTTTTTAAATATTTTTTTATATGTTTTTTCATCAATGGGGCGATAAGAAAACAAAGTAACTCCATCTTCATAGGCATAATTAGCTAAAATATCAAGTTTGTTATTAAAATCTTCTTCTGTAATAATTGGTTTTTCAATATCTCTTATTGAAGTTGCCCCTCCTATTGAATTAATAAAATTTTTAATAGAATCAATTAAATCACCAAGTAATTCTTCTCTAGATTTATTTTCCATGCTCACATTAAATAATGGGCATAAATCTTTCCATCTATTAGTAATTTTTGCTTGAAATTCTACTGAATACGGCAAGAATAATCCAACTGAAAAACCATGATGGAGACCAAATATTTTACCCAAACTATGACCTAATGAATGGTCGATCCCTGCTATTGTATTTCCAAAACCCAAACCTGCCAAAGTTGCTGCTATTTGCATGTGAGTTCTTGCTTCAATATCTTTTCCACCATATTTACAAGCTCTTGGTAAATAAGTTAAAATTTCTGATATTGCTGCTTTATTTAATGCATCTGCAATAGGATTTCCTAGAACAGAAATATAAGCACCCACTGCATGAGCTAGGGCATCTAATCCAGTTGCCATTGTTAAGAAAGGTGGCATATCCTTTACAAAATATGTATCTAATATGGCTATATCCGGAATTAAATCGTCATGCATGAATTCAAGTTTTTTGGGTGGAATTCTGTCGGTATCTGTAGCTACTGCAGCAGGAGTTACTTCAGATCCCGTCCCAGAAGTTGTTGGTATTGCAATAAAATATTTAATCTTTTTTCTTAACCCAAGAGAAGATAAATAAGGTATTATGGTGTAAATATCCATTTCTGGCTTTTCATATTTGAGAAATAAGATTTTTGATGTATCTATAACGCTCCCTCCTCCGATTGCTATTAAAATATTTGGTTTAAATGACTCACAGATTTTTAAACCATCTTCTATGGTAGGCAATGGGGCTTCTGGTTCCGCTCCAGACCAAACTTCACTTTGTATATTTGCTAAATCAAGATATTGTTTAACTTTTTTAACAAATTTTTTAGTAAAGGCGTCTGTAATGATTAAAGCTTTACCATCTCCTTGATCGAATGCAGCTTTAAGAAAATTTGAGACTTGAATTAAACATAGTTTTCCTGAATATATTCTTCCAGAGAAGAAATTAGACATTAAACCAACAGTTGCTCTCCCTCCTAATAAAGCCATCATGTCTTTGACTAAAGGAAGTTCATAAAAAGCGGGTTTTTCGCGTTTTTTTGACATTTACTCCACCTAAATTATACAAAATTGAAATTTTAAAGATTGATTTATTTTACTTATAGATTAATTATCTATAAATAAATTTTGATTTCTAATTGTAGAAAAAGATTAATAATTATTACAAAGTTAAAAAATGAAATAATTAAACAATTTTAGGAAATACTTTAAATGTATTTTCTTGAATTTGTTTTTCTAATATATCTAATGGTAAATTCTTATATTCAGCAATTTTTTTAATAACATTTTTAATCATTGAAGGTGTGCCAATTTTACCAGCAAATCTGACCGGGCCATCGCTTTCTAATAATAAATGTTCAATATCTACCTCCATTACTGTCTTTTTAACAGCTGGGGAATAATCAATTGCTGGAGTTATTGAAAAGTAATATCCTCTTTCAATTCCTATTCTTAAATACTTTTCTGGACCAGAATACCAATGAACATTAATATTTGGGATTTTAAAAGAAGGAAGGGTTTCAAAAATAACGTCTTCTGCCCCTTTACTATGAATATTCACTGGCAATTTTAACTCTTCAGCTAAGCTTAACATTTTTTCAAAAATAATCTTTTGAATTGAATACGTGGATTTATCTTTTATAAAATAATGATCTAATCCTATTTCTCCGATGCAACATACTTCATTTGAATTTTTTTTAATAAATTCTAGAACTTTTTCCACATCTTTTAAAATATTCTTATTCATTTGAACTTCCTCTGGATGAATTCCTAATGCTGGGTACACGTTTTCAAACTCTCTGGAAAGTTCTAAAATTCTTTCTTGACTCTTAACACTCATGGCAACTGAAATTATTTTTTCTACACCAGTCTTTAAAGCATCTTTGATAACTTGATCAACTGCTAAATATAAATTCAAATGGCAATGGACATCAATTAACACCTTTTTACCCTCTTACCTCCTGTGGATGATAAATAAATTAACCTTATTATCTAAACAAAATCAGAAAATCATAATTGAGTTATTTCTTCCCGTAACTTTGCTATTTTCATTACTAATTTAAACTTACTCCCCTTGTATTCATTGCTTTCTAAATAATTATGTAATTGCTCAAGCTCTCTCAACAAGTATTTTTTAATGTCTTCTTTAGTCACTTTACCTATAAATTTAGGCATGGGTTCAAACTTCTGAACCCTTTTAACCCTTAATTTAGAAATAGCTTTAGCTAATTGTGCTTGGAACCCTCTTGCTTGTTCCAGGTCAGCATTATCTAAAGTATCAAGGGTGTTC
Organism: uncultured archaeon; assembly: GCA_964538145.1. Classification (GTDB taxonomy): domain Archaea; phylum Asgardarchaeota; class Lokiarchaeia; order Sigyniarchaeales; family SOKP01; genus SOKP01. The sequence goes on along the minus strand of CAZIEC010000101.1, from coordinate 422 downwards.
TTCAACCCTTCTATAAAAGCTTCTAAATCTTTAATATCGATGTTATCCTCATTCATGAAAAGAAATAACGATCAATTTTGATCTTTAAGTCTATTAAAGGATATTATCATATAAAATTATTTATTCTGTGTTTCACATGACCAAAGAAATTTATACCATTGAGTTATTTTTGAAGAGTGATTTAGAATTTAATTTTAAAATATTTATTTCAAAAATTAAAGTGAAATATTAAACTCCTGCACTAAGATATTAATGTATTCTTTCAGAATTTCCAGTTTTAAACCGTAATATGTATACGGCCCTTGTTTCCAACTTTTAACAAGATTAGCTCTTTCTAATTTTCTAAGGTGATGCGAGATCGTTGATTGAGACTTTTCGAGAAGAACTTCTAATTCACACACGCACATGTCTCTCTCATTTAA
>CAZIEC010000100.1:0-8753 GCA_964538145.1 uncultured archaeon | reverse complement strand
GTAGAAACTGCTATTGAAGAGAAAGCAGATGTAATTGGAATTTCTGCGTTATTAACTACAACGATGATAGGTCAAAAAAAAGTAATTGATATATTGATCGAGAAAAACATTCGAGATCAATTCAAGATCATATTAGGTGGTGCTCCTGTGTCAAAAAAATGGGTTGATGAATGTGGGGCTGATGGTTATGCAGATAATGCAATTGATGCCGTAGAACTCGTCAAGAAAATTACGCAAGAAAAATAAAAAAGAGGTAGAATAAAAATGTCATTTTTAGATTGGTTAAAAGATAAAACAAAAATCATCTTATTTGATGGAGGAATGGGTTCCGAGCTCATCAAAAGAGGACTTCCTCCAAATACTATACCAGATTTATTCAATATAGAGCAGCCCCAATTAATTACTGAAATTCATTCCGAATATTACAAAGCTGGTAGCGACATGTGTCAAACTTGTACTTTTGGGGCAAATTTCTTGAACTTGAAAAATCATAAAATAGAGGATAAAATTGAGGAAATTAACAAGAGAGCATTGGAGAACATAAAGAAAGCTTGCCCACCAGATCGATTAATTGTTGGAGATTTGGGGCCTACTGGAACGTTTAAACCACCCATAGGAAAAGCAACAATAGCTGATTGGCAAAATGCATATTTAAAGCAAGTGAAAATTTTAGAAAATGGTGTAGACCTTTGGCATGTTGAGACGATTTCGGATATTGATGAAATGGTCGCGGCTCTAAACGCAATTAAAGAGATTTCATCGAAACCAATTATTGCTTCAATCACGTACAAAATGACTAAAAGAGGTTTCTTCACGATAATGGGAGACTCATTAGAGAAATGTATCAATGTGCTAGAAGAGAATAAGGTTAATGTGATTGGTGCTAACTGTACATTGGGTTCTAGCGAAATGGTTGAATTAGCTAAAGAAATGGTTAATTTAACAAGTCTTCCAGTCTCAATAAAGCCAAATGCAGGCAAACCTAAACTTGATTCGGAAAGAAAAGTAATTTATGAGCAAACCATAGAAGAATTTGTAAGAGATATAGAAAAAATCATAGAATTGGGAGCAAAAATAGTGGGAGGCTGTTGTGGAACGACTCCAAAAACAATTGCTGCAATTAAAAAAATTTTAAATAAAAATTAAATCAAGAAAATGAAGAAAAAATAGAGATGTGAATGAAGTGAAACCGAATTTTCATGTATTGAATGAAGAGATCAAGAAAAAGATATTTGAGGAAGCTAAAAAGATTTTAAGTGAGATTGGAATATTCGTAGAAAATCAAGAATGTAGCGAAATTTTTAAGAATGAAGGTTTTAGTAAAAAAGAAAACAGATTTCTCATACCTCCAGATATTGTAGAAAAGTGTCTTCAGTCAGTTCCTCACGAAATTAAAATGTATGATAGAGAAGGAAAACAGTTTTTAAACCTACAAGATGATCAAGTTCATTTTAATCCAGGATCAGCTGCAATATTCATTTTGGATGATGAAACGGGAGAATTGAGAGAGCCCACCATGAATGATTTCATTCGATTTACAAAAATAACAGATTTATTAGAAAACATAGAGATGCAAAGCACGGCATTGGTATATAGCGATGTACCTAAGGAAGCTCAAGATTGGCATAGATTGTATATTGCATTAATGTATTGCTCTAAACCCATTATTACCGGGACTTTTCGAAAAGAAAGTTTTAGTATAATGAAAGAGTTATTATTAAAATTCAGAACTTCTGAAAAGGACTTAGCTAATAAACCGCTCGCAATTTTTGATGCTTGCCCAAGTCCTCCATTAAAGTGGTCGGATCTCACCACTCAATCTTTAATTGATGCAGCAAAAAGCATGATCCCCTCTGAATTCGTGTCGATGCCTTTAGCAGGAGCTAGTGCACCAATGACACTAATAGGTTCGATTACACAACATTGCGCGGAATGCTTGGCAGGTATTGTCATAACGCAATTAACGAATAAAGGAGCTCCAGTCATTTGGGGCGGATCTCCAGCAATAATGGATATGAAATTTGGAACTACACCAATGGGAGCCATTGAAACCATGATGATAAACATTGGAAATACTGAAATGGGAAAATTTTTTAATTTGCCAACGCATGCTTACATGAGTTTAAGCGATTCAAAGATTTTTGATGCACAAGCTGGATTGGAGGGTGCGATGGGAGCTTTATTAGCCGGTTTAACAGGAATAAATGTTGTTTCTGGTCCAGGAATGCTTGATTTTGAGTCCACTCAAAGCCTTGAAAAATTAGTTGTTGATAATGAAATCATAGGAATGGTAAAGAGATTCTTGCAAGGTATAGAAATTCATGAAGAGCCTTTCGCTCTCAATATTCTAAGAGATGTTATTGAAACTGAAAACTTCTTGTCTCATCCCTCTACTCTAAAATATTTTAGAAAAGAACTATTTTTTGTGTCTCCAGTAATAGATAGAAGATCAAGAGATTCTTGGAAAGAAGAAGGAGGCTTGAACATTCGAAAAAGAGCACAAAAAATTATAAAAAAATTAGGATTAAGAAAACCAAGGACACCTATTGATGAACAAGTTAAAAAAGAGTTGGATTCTTTAGTAAATGAAAATTTGAAATGAAAATAATCTCATTATCTTGCTTATTAATTTTAATTTTGGCAAGCGGCAAAAATTATACCTCAATGCTTTAAATATGTGATTATCATTACTTTTATAAAGATGGTTTTAATGAAAATGGTGATATAAAATGGCATCAAAAAAATTAGTTGCTGGAATAATAATTGGGATCCTTTCAGTAGGAATCTTAGTAGGTCTCATTCCAGTCTTCATGTATGGTTTAGGCGTTGATGCTATCTCTTTAGATTTAGGAATGGCTTCGAGTGGTTCTCCCTCATCCAGTTCTACAGATGGATATAGTTATGACATTTTTGGAGGAAGTTCTTTTTATTTCAATATTCAGGCAACTCCCGTAAAAGTAAATCCTTATGAATACTTTTTCAGGCAAATGTCAGGCGTGGCTAAAGTAGTCTCTGAAAAGAGTTCTACTTTTTCTGAAATGGTAAACATCGTGATTAGCATGAATTTAACGACACCTACAAATAAGACACTGAGTTATTCATTCTCACTCAAGAACTTGAAGGGTATCGTGGAGAATAACATCAACTTGCTTCTTGGACCTAATGAATTGGAAATAGTCAATGGCACGTATCACATTTCAATAATAATAACGGTATCGATTTACATCGATGTCCCGCCCTTTAACAACTACAATGAGACCATTACAGTGGGACCTATTGATGTATATGTAAACCTACAAATTGGTTAAATTTAATTTTATTTTTTTTATTTTAAATTTATTTTAGATGAAAAATGAGGAAAAAGAATGTATTTAGATGTTTTTCATTTGTTTTATTGATTAGCATATTAGGATTGAATTTTTATCCTCAAAGTGCTACTGCTATTGATATTTATGATAATAAAATTAGATATCGCATGAACCCGAATGAATACATTCAATTTAATTTTCGAAACCTAAGAAATTATTTTTTTATTTACTCGAATGTTTTTATAGATCTTTATTTGGAATATAACTTTTCAATTAATAATCGCCAATTATTTCTAACAGTGCAAAATTCTGAACCTATTTCTCTGAATATCACTTGTCAGTTTAATTTAAGAAACTTTTTAAAAGAATTACCTGAAAATCCAACTTTAGAAGACATAATATTGACATTTACCTATAATTCTGTTTATAGAATTTACTCAAATACTACCATTGAAAAAGTAATCCTTCGATTTTCTAAGCAATTAATGTTTGGATTAAACCCTAATTTTAACTTTTCCTTAGCTTATTATAAAGAAGGAGAAGATTCATGGATTCCATTGAAAACTGTTGAGAAATTCGATAATCTCACTAAAATACCTTACATTGAGGGAAATTTAAGCAACATTGAAGGAGACACCGCATACTATTTTACAATATATGACATTGAAGAACAAGTCAACCCTCCTCCCGTAGATTTGTCTTTGATTTTATATCTCCTAATAATTGGCGGATTAGGAATCATAATTCTTGTCGTTGTTGTCTCTAAGCAAGATTATATCGATTATTTGAAAAGAAAATTCACGAGTATTGAAAAAGGAGCGCATAGGCTCACTATAGAAGAAATCTTGGAAAATGAAAATCGTTCTAAAATAATAGATTTAATTTTAGAATATCCAGGAATTCATTTCAATGAACTCTTGCGAAAAACAAATTTATCTCCTGGAAACTTGGCTTGGCATTTAGATTTGTTAGAAACGTATAAGATCATTAGAAAAGAACGTTTTGAACATTATTTAGTTTATTTTCCCTATTATCAAAAGAATCCCATATCAAACATTGATTTAACATTGAAAAAGAGTGATTTAACTCTAAAGGTTTTAGAGATCATTCAAGAAAATCCAGGAATCTGGAATAGCATGATTACTAAGAAGTTAAAAATAAACAGAAAGACCATTCAATATCACATTGAAAAGTTAGTAGAATTGGGATTGATTCAAGCCAAGAAGGAAGGAACGCGCAAAAAGTTATTTCCTAATTTAGATTCAGATTATTTCAAGTAATAGCCATCGCTATCCTCATTTTTTACAATAAATTTTATTAATAGCAATCTTCTTAAAAAATATTTGTTAGATCTCAATTTAAAAAAAAATTTTTAGCTAAAATCGTCTTTATTTCAATTAACTAAAGTAAAATAAAATCAGAAACTACATTGTCAAGCAAAATTCTTTGCAAAACAAATATTGCTTTAATTGGGAAAAGAGATTCTGAGAAGAATATTTTAATCGATTATATTAAAAAAATCGGCACGGCTATAAAGCAAAAAGATGAGTTTGGAAAATTTCGTATTGTTTTTAACTCAATACCTTTGAAAGTTAATCTAATAAGTGAAAAGTCCATAAATGTACTTCTTGAGAAATTTCCTTGGTTTGAAGACCTTGATAGCTTGATATTAATAGTCAATGTTAATGACTCGAATGCAATTAAGGAAATAAACAATTTAGAATTATTCGAAAAACTAAAAAAATTGAAATTCCAAGGTGTTAGTGCATTAATTGGCATTGATTCACCCATAATTAATGATGGTGATAAAGTTTCAAATCAAAAAATTACAGATGATGAGTTAATTGAAATTTCAAAGAATCTAAATTTTATTTACTGTTTTAAAATTAATGGTTTAGAAGATAATATTTCTGAAATTTTTCAAAAGGTATTTGAACATGTAATATTAAAATTCAAGTTAATGAATCCAGAATTATATGAAAAAGCAAAAGCTTATGGCTTGAAAATTATAAATGCTGAAGCCAAAAAATAACAATTTAACATTGATAACATTTATTATAATTGATAAAGAACCAAATTAATTTATTAGGAAGATATTAAATTTTAAATAACCTTCATTTAAATTAACGAGTTAATAAGATTTAATAATTTAAAAATTGTTATAGAATTAGGATTTAAGCCTTTTAAAAAATTTTTTAATTGGAGATGAGTAATAGAAAATGGAAGAAAATTCAGATGGTATTCTTACAATCGAGAAGCCAGAAGGCAGAAGAAGATGTCCAAAATGCGGAGAAGAAAACAAATATATGATCCACGAATCTGTGGATAAATCTAATATTATTAGTGATTATCCAAGAGTTTATGGCAAGAAATACCGTTGTGGTAAATGCGGTCAAGAATGGCGTGAAAAATAAAGAAGATTCGTTGTAATTTTTTTAATAAACGTTAAAAGATTCAAGAGTAAAAAATATACTATCATTTTAATTAAAAAAACTATAAAGATTAGCAGAAAAACGAGATTTTTTCTTTTTCCTTTTTTTTTAAAGTAGATTTTATGAATAAATGAATTTAAATTAGAAATAAAAGCTTTCCCATGAAAGAGGCTAAATCAATTACTTTTATCTTGTCTCTCATATCCAATTGTGTTTGATCTAAGGCAGGTTCTGTCAAATAACACGTAAAATGTGTTAAACATTTGGGACAAGGAACGACCAAATATTCAGCTCCAGTATCTATTGCTTCTTGAATTCTATTTTTTCTAATGATTCGAGAATATTCGTTACAACCCGTGAAAGCTGAAACGCCACAACAATTAGCATCATCGCGAATGTTTGCCATTTCAACCAATTCAATACCCGGTAAACTTCGTAAAATTTCTCTTGGAGCATCATAAATTTTGCCTCCAAGTCTTCCCAAGCGACACGCATCGTGATAAGTTACTTTAATCTTGCTTTCTGGTGGAAATCTTAAATGATCCAAGATGCCTTCTTTAATGAAGAATTCTGTGAAATGATAAATTTCAAAATCAAAATTTTTAATATACTTTGGGTAATCGAATTTCCAAGTACGATACCCTTCAGCACAGCTGAAAATAATTTTTTTAACTCCTACCTTTTTATAAAGATTAACGTTATATTCTGCTAATTTTTTAAAAGTTTCTTCATCCCCTTTCCCCCACAAGATGTCATGACCACAACATTTTTCATTCAATACTACAGGAACGATTCCAGCAGCGTTTAACATTCCAATAACCGATTTAGGATTTGCTAAATAATCAACCTTGAAATTATATATCATGTCTTCCATTAAAGGCAAGCAACCAATAAAGAGAGCAATTTCACCGGATTCTTTAACCTCTAATCCAGCATTCTTGATGAAATCCAATTTATCAGGAGGGATTGGGCTATCTGCCATTATTTCAGTGACTAATGTAGTAATATTGTCATGTGTTTCACAAGCTTTAATTTTTTCATGTTGAGAAATATCATTAGTGTAGATTTTTCTTAATTCTAAAATTAATTGTGGAATTTGAACACCTGTATTTTCTTTTGTCATTGGACAGTATATGGTACATTGACCACATGTTAAGCAGGACCATATATCGTTGTTACTAACAGCTTCATCCAAATCCATGGAACTAACATCATTAATCAAATCTCTAGGAGAAAATAATCCAACATGCGAGAGTGGACAAACTAATAAACAACGATTGCAATTATAACAATAATTGGCAGCAATCTTTACTTTTTCTATTAATTTATTGTTTTTAATTTCATTTTTTGGCATTTCCAAGTTATGATTACTCTCCGTCATTGATATCAACGAAAGTATTTTTATATTTTAGAATATAAAGAAAAGCTTAAAAATGCTTTCCTTTTAAAGTTGAGGAAGTTTTTAATAAAAACATGATTTATAATAATACATAAATTAATGATTTTTTTATTCAATAAGGAAAAGAGGGATAGGTATTTTTAGCTTATTCCAAACAATGGATCTCGTGCGTTTTATTCAAGTTTTCATCGTTCAAGGAGTTATTGGTCTTTTTTACTTATATTTATATTATAAAATTCTCAAACGCGAAAGACACATATTGAACTTTTTCTTGGGGATGTTCTATCTCTTTCCTGGAATAGGAGTTATCATAAATATTATTTACGCAAATTTAACGGATGAAATTATCGTATTGGTGTTACATTTCATTACTTATTATCTTTTTTCATTTACACTGATATTCTTGCTATTATTCGTACTAATCATGCTAAAATCAGAAGAAATTATCACAAGAAGGATACAGTTGTTGATAATTATTATATTTGGAATTTTATTACTCGGATTAGCATTAATTCCTAATGGTATAGTGATAAACCCCTCTACAAATTGGAAACCAGACTGGAGTTGGTCATTTTTCTTTTATGCAATATCCGTGTGTAGCATTTTTGCAATAATTCCAACTATATATTTTGCTTTTAAGATCTTTAATTCTTTTAAGAGAAAAGATTTAAAAAGAAGATGGATTGGTTTTCTGGTTGGCATTTTTGCATATTACTTTGTTTGGACAGGAACATCTTATTCTAATGCATTAGCAGATCCCGCTTTTAGGACACTTTGGTCGCTTTTATCCTTACCTACAATATTTTCATTATATTTCATTTACTACGGAACAATAAAGCAGTTTTAAGCAACACATAAAATCTGCAAATTTTTTTGACTCTCTTCAAAAAACGCACATGAAATCTGAATAATTATTTTTATTTTTTATTTATAGCATTATTCTTTAGCATGTTTTATTAAAAGCATTTAAATTTATCAAACGCGATATTATTATTTAAAAACAAATTATATAATTTGGAGGATTTTCTAAATGGTATTATTTCAATTAACACCAACACGATTCATTACAATTTATATTGCTCAAGGTTCAATTTGTGCCTTCTTTATTTTCCTCGCTTATAAGATACTTCGAAGAGATACAAAACGCCTTAACCTAATCTTTTCTGGATTTTATCTCTCATCATCTTTTGGCTTGATAATGAACTTCATATATGGCCCACTTACGGATGTTAACTTAGTACTGATTCTAAATTTTATTACCAATTTTGCAATATTTTATTCGCTTATATTTCTGGTCGTTTTTGATTTAATCCTCTTAAAATCAGAGAAAGTAATGACGAATTTTAAGCAATTGGCAATATTAATCGGTTATGGCGCGCTAATGTTTGGCATGTTCTTCTTCCTATTCTTGCCCGAGCCAGGAGTCACTATGAATCCAAGCACTAATTGGTCTCCTGTTTGGAGCGTTCCCTTTTTTATATATGTAGCAACTATTGAAACTGTTGGAGCCTTAATTCCAATATTATATCTTAATTTTAGAATATACAAGCGATTTGAAGACGAAACATTGAAAAGGAAATGGAAATCTTTCTATGTAGGGTTCATTTCATTAGC
>CAZIEC010000099.1:0-8967 GCA_964538145.1 uncultured archaeon | reverse complement strand
AATTGAGAGCAGCGCAACAACGAATAGGAATGTCCAATAGGTAATCCGAATGATATTCCAGATTTTCTTTTTATTTTTCTTCATTTTTTCCCATATTTTACTCATGTTTGATTCACCTCTTCTTTTTAAAGCAAGTAATTTATTAAGAATAACATCAAAGGCAATAAAGTTAGAAATCCAACCACGACCATAAATACCAATTCAATGATAAATTTAATAAGCCCTTTATGTTCTTGCCAGACTTTTTTTATTTTACCTTCAGAAATTTTTCTCTCCTTAGAATTTTCCAATTCAAGCACCTCCCACCTTATCTGCATATAATAATAATCCAGTAGCATTAACACGCACGATCCTAATTACAGATTTTGGAAGCAAGGCAAGCCCCACGAACCAAGCATAATCTTTATCAATAGGATTCGTGTAATATGACGTATAAACCCAACCATCTTTAATGACAACACCAGTATAAGCTGTATCTCCATTGCTTGGAACATCAAATAAGTGAATTAAGCGGTCCTTCTTGACTTCATAAAAAGCTGTCCTTTTAGTGTCAAAATGATTTCCCATATCCACTCTTGGTCCCAAATGATTTCTTCCTACGGCAAAAATCCTTCCATTAAGGCGGAAAAGCGTGGCACCATCCAATCTCGTTTGAAAATCTGGCGCAAAGGACCAGTTTTTAAAATTATTAAAGCTTGTCCCTATCATTGTACAAGCATGAGGGTTGCCTAGAGCATATCCTGGAAGGCCCATACTTCCTACTCTATGCGTGGTGCGCATTTCTCCATTTGGTAAAAATTCTAAACAGGCTTCACCATTACCCCATCTCGTATATACCTCTGAAACTTCTGTCCAATTGAAACCATCGGTACTTTTTAAAAGAATTGTCATAGTGCCAGTAACATCTGCATCGTGGACAGTTGTAATTGGTTTATCAGATTTTCTTCCAGAAGCTAAGACATACCAGGTAATATTATCGTTAGTTTTTGGTCTCCAAAAATTCCACCCTCCCGTTATAACATGCTTTATTGTCCCATTGGAATAATGGTACGTGATGTTAACCTTTAATTCTTTTACTGGAGCAAATGTTTTGAAACCATCATCACTATAAGTATAGAATGTTGTATTTGGTCCAGGGTCGAAATAATAATTTGGTAAAAAATAGACAAACAACCTTCCACCAATATTAGCAAATTTAGGATCTCTCACATCCGTGTTTGGAACAGTAATTCTTGCAACTTCTTTCCAACTTCCTTTAGTAGCATCTGGAGATTTACGTATGACGAGAGCACCATTAGTATCTTCAAGATGCCATTTTGTTTGAGCATGAATTAGGTAAAATGAATTATTATAATAAATTAAATCGGTATTTGAATTATGTTGCCTTGTTGGATCATTCCCTGCTTCAACTACAGTCCAATGTTCCAATTGCAAGATCGGATCATAAACATAATTAGGAGGAGAACGGATATCATTGTAAATAATCCAAGCTCCAAAAGAAGCAATTGGAGAAATCACTATTGCATAAATAATTATAATAATAATTTTGAAAATTTTCTTTTTATTCATCGTCATGAAATACCAATCCAATTTTTATTAAAATTTAATTAGTTTAAACTATGGATTTTTAGATTTAAATAATTTTCGCCTTTTCAATTTCAAATTAATATTCAGAATTGTTTAAAAAAATTGATTTAACTATAATATTTCGTGGAAAATAAATTATATTTCAAGAAATGAATGGTAAACAATTCTTTTTCAAGAAACCATTTAAATTTTTTATTTATGCCTTGTTATGAATTCCTTTAATTCTGAAAAATATTCTTCTTTATAATATAGAATATCATTATGACCAGCGCCTTCAATTAGTACTAATTTTTTTTCTATATCACTTGGAATGCTATTGAAAAGTAATTTGCTTTCATAATACGGAATTATCCAATCACTTGTTCCATGAAGAATTAAACAAGGTTTTCTAATATAACTTGCCTTAAAATCGTTTGAGAATGGTTCTAATACTTCTGGGTTTAAATTAGGACTTTCTATTCTGAATAATCGTGTCATCATATTAAATATACTCCCAAAAGCACTTTCAAAAATAATTCCTCTAAGTTCTTTAGGATTTTTAGATCCAATTTCAGCAGCACAAGCACTTCCCAATGATCGACCTTGAACAAAAATAGATAACATAAAATCATTAATTTTAATCCATTCAACAAATTTTTCAAAAATTGGCATGGAATCGGTTATGAGAGAAGTAAAATAAGGCGTTCCTGAGCTAAATCCATATCCTCTAAAATCAACAACAGCTAAATTTACGCCACATTCAAAATACAATGGTGCTATAGATTGATAATCAATCGCAATTTCTCCATTTCCATGAAAAAGAAGAATCGTAGGAAAATTTTTATTTATCTTGAAAATAAAACCCCCAATTATTATTTTATTGCCTATATCAAATCTAAGAATTTCCACATTTGATTCTAATTTTTCTGGAATGGCAATTTTTCGAGGAAAGAAAATGATTCGTGAAACAGACGGATTATCTATTATGCTATGTTTCTTCACGTCCAACTTCACATTTATTATTTTAAAAAATTTAATAAGAAAAAAACAACTATTTCGCTTTTCCTTGTTCCCTCACGGCTTTTGTTCTTCTTTCTATTTCTTCTGGATCTCCTAAATAATAATGCTTTATTGGTTTTAATTCATCATCTAATTCGTAAACTAAAGGAATACCTGTTGGAATATCCAACTTGACAATTTCCTCTTCAGATAAATTATCAAGGTATTTTACAAGCGCTCTCAAACTATTTCCGTGAGCAGAAATCAAAACACGCTTGCCTTCTCTAATCATTGGTTCGATTTTCTCGTGCCAATATGGTAAAAATCGATTTATAGTGTCCTTTAATGATTCTGTTAATGGTATGTCTTCTGGATCCAGATTTTTATACTTTGGGTCATTCCCAGGATATCTTGGATCGGTAGTTTTCAATGGTGGAGGTGGAATGTCATAACTTCGCCGCCAAATCATTACTTGTTCCTCGCCTACTTCTGCGGCTAGCTTTGATTTAAACAATCCTTGAAGGGCACCATAATGTCTCTCATTCAACCTCCAAGATTTAAAAACTGGAATCCACATCAAGTCCATGATGTCAAGTACAATCCATAGCGTTCTTATACCTCTTTTCAGCACGGATGTGAATGCTACATCAAAAATATAACCTTTTTCCTTTAATATCTCTCCAGATGTTCTTGCTTCTTCGATTCCTCTTTCAGATAAGTCAACATCTGTCCAACCTGTAAATCTATTTTCCTTGTTCCAAACACTTTCTCCGTGCCTTAGCAAAACTAACTCATGCATTTTTATCAATATTTTTTTTTTAAATTATCATTTTTTTAATACTTAATAATAAGACATGTTTCTTTTATATTTTTGAACTTAATAATTTAACTTAATAATCGTAAATAATGATGCAATATGATAAATGATGGAATCTTGAAAAATGGAGTTCGAAAAGAAGAGGTTTGGAAATTTTTTAAGGCTGGTGAGCCATTCAAGCAAGCCTTAGAAAAGTTTAAGTGCGAAGTTTTACCCAGAAAAGATCTCGACCCAACATCACTATTGCAATTTGGATTATTCATGAGCATGGCCGTTTTAAATATATTAAAGGAGAGCGAGAGAGAATTTGGAAAAAAAGGACAGCAAATGGTTATAAATGCCCTTATCAGAACTGGATATGATGTTGGCAAGCAGATTATAAAAGACGTTGCTATTCCTGAAAATATTAAGGGTATAGAATTAATTAGTTTTCTTGCAACAATCATTAATACCCAAGCTTGGACATCAATAGAAAAACCAGAAATTTTAAACGATAAGATTTGCTGTTTTGACATATTATGGTGCCCTTTAGAAGATGTATATCAAGCATTTGATTGTAGGGTTCAGAGATATTTAGTTCAAGGAATATTAAATGCTTTTCGTGATTCAGGAATACTCAAATCCGATTATCAAGTATATTTTAAAAGTACGATACCAGCAGGGGCCAAAACTTGCAAGTTCATCATAAGGAGAAAAAAACCTGGAGAAATAGACGAGTGGGAAGATTATTCTAAAAAATTGGAACAAAGAGCATTAAAAAATATTAAAAAATAAAAAAATTTATTTTTAAAACATAATTTCATTAAGTTTCGCTTTCTTTTGAACCCCTTTCCATTTCTTTTAACTTTTGATGCTTTTTATCATGTAAGATCAAGATCTCTTTTTGAAGTTTTTCCCAATATTCGCCTCTTATTGGATAAAATTGGAGGATTATGCAAGCTAAAATTAAAGCAATTCCAGGAATAAGACCAATGAACAAGCGAATTGCAATAAGGGCTTCAATAGGTTGGTTCAAGACAGGTGGCGTACCTACATCATGAGGTATGAAATTTGTAGCATTTAATAATGCTGCGGGTATTACAATTGCCAATGATTGAGCTGGTTTTGTTAATAATGCATTGACACCAAAAAAAGCCGCTTCTCTACGAACTCCTGTCTTGGTCTCATCTTCATCAATGACTTGGGCAAACAAGATATTAGTATAGATCAATGGACCAATGAACCCAAATGAAGCAATCACGAGACAAAGATAAATTAACTCATTTGTTGGCATGAATGTTAATAATACCAAACCAATGCCTCCAGCCAATAATAAATATTGATCAGCTCTTACAGCACCCCATTTTTTCAAAAGTCTTGGAGTCAACCAAATCCCTATCAGTAATGGGATGAAAATGAAGATTAATAATATCATTGAAGAAGTATGTGTAATATAGTCTGCTAGAAAATATATAGAACCAACTACTAATGCTTGGATAAAAATACCCATAAAATTTGCAGAAACCAAGATTATAAATGATTTGCTCTTAAAGGTGTATTTTATTGAATCTATTAGTCCAAGTGGTTCATCTACCTTGGTAAATTCGGGACGCTCTTTGAATTTAAAAGTCGTATACATTATTAATGCCCCACCTAAAATACCTACAGCAATCATTGACATCTGTAGTAAGAATTTATCTAAATTTCTGAATAATTCTGGAATTATAAAGCCAATTATCATCCCTATCAGACCAAAAAAAGAAGCAAAAACTTGAAGTGAATTTCGTTCAGGTTCATCCTCTGTTATCTCAGGTAATAACGCGGAGTAAACTAGGAAAATTATCGTGTAAGCAGTATCGTAAAGACATGTCATTATTAACATCCACCAAAATACTGCCCATTCTCCAGCTGTCAAATCAGGAGAAAACCAAATCAATATGAAAGTTAAAGCAAGAAAAGGAGCGGTATATCTCATATAGGGTATTCTTCGTCCTTGTTTTAATCTAGTTTTATCGCTAATAAAGCCAAAGATAGGATCATTAAATGCGTTGACTATCATGTATACGATTTGAATTACATATATAATGGTTGCATTTTCAGACAATCCTAAATAATCAATGTAAAAAATTGGTAATAGAGCGCCATAAATCCCGCTAATTATTGCTCCACCAAAATTTGCCATTGCCCAATTTAATTTTTGTCGAGTATTAAATTTAGGGGCTTGTTTTATATTTTCCATATTAATTTCATCCTTCTAATTTTAATTTAAAAATTTTAATTAATATTTATGTTCATGATTATATTAAATTATTTACATCAACCAACATAGTATTCACGAATAATCATGATCCCATACTTTTAAACTTAAATTTAGAAATATCATAAATATATTATTAGGCTTTAATTATTAGTAAATGGGATTGATTATAATAAATTTTTAATTAAAAATGCCATTGATTCTAAAAAACATTCATAAAATAGAGATTATCAGCATAATATTGATAATTATATTGGGGATCTTTAATCTCATTTCTTTTGGGAAACCAGAAACGACTTTGGGAGAGTCTTCATTTCCAGCAGAAGAAAATGATTATTTTATTTGGAAATGTGTCAATTCAACAGATCCAAAACATAATATTGGAGATTTAATAAGATTTACAGTAGAAAAAATTTATAATGAAACATTCGACGGTATACATTCTTTAATCGTTAATTATACAATTGAAAATTATAATTTTATTAGTGGATTGTGGATTCCTCAACAAACCAATACATTTTACATGGCTTATAACAAAACTAAGAATTTTCTTAATTGGTCTATGATAAGCTATCGACAAGCTAACATTTACTTGGTTCCAATTCCAGTAAATTTAACCCTTATAGGAGATGCCATTGCAAGTGCTGGATTTTTAAATTATTCAATATCAGGCGATAAACTCGTATTGGATTATAGAAATAGCACTATCGTGCAATTAACGATAAATCCAGATGGTATTTCCACAACCATCGAAAAGATTACTAATGGATCGCTCGTTTATAAATGGGAATTAAATACATCCAAAATAATCGTAGTGATCCCGTTAGGAAATTCATTCATTATTTATGTTATTATTTCAATCGTCAGTTTAACTATCTTGTTGAAAAAAAAGATGAAGCTTAAACAAACAACTAATTAAGAAAACGCTTTTTTTAATAGAAGCATGATTTTCTTCCCAATCCTTGATATTTTTGGAAAAATATGACTTAAAATTAATTTTACCTTGTTAAAAACTTTCGTTTTAAACTTGAACAATTAAAAATAAGAAGCAAAAACAATTTTATTCTATTATTTTTATCTTATTATTTAAAAATCAACCATATTAACACGAATAAATGGATTGGAGTTTATGTTTTTTCATATTATTTTTTAAAAATAATTTACATTTTACTAACTTCTAAACATTAAGTTTTAAAATAAATAATTGTCGTTATTATAATAGAATGACTAAAAAAAATAAGAATTCTTTAGATAACTCACGATTTGAGCGATATATCGAAAAATTAGATTATTTTAGGAAATTAATGGATAAACTTGAAGAATGGGTAAAGGATATTGATGCCAATTCATTTATTAGCCTTGATTTAAAAGAACAATTCGGAATTTACCATATATTTCAAATAATAGTTGAAATTATTACAGATTTAATTGCAATGATATGCAAAGATTTAAAAATTAAACCAAAAGATGATTATTCAAATATTAATTATTTAAGAGAATATGAGATCCTCTCAGAAGAATTATCAGATAGATTAAGAAAAATAAATGGATTAAGAAATGTATTAGTCCATAATTATAATGGTTTAGATGATATGTTGGCATTTAAAAGTATTAAGGAAAATATTCCTTATATTAAAAAAATTCATGAGGTTATTCAAAAATGGTTAAGAAAAAACTTTTAAAGCAAATTAAAAACGATTTCATGAATGTTTTAAAGAACAGAAAAATTTTAGGTATAATGTTGTTTGGCTCACAGGTTAGTGAAATGCAAACAAATCGAAGTGATATTGATGTTTGCGTGGTTGCACCAGAGGAAGACCCTCATGAATTATTCTCCCTCATTCTTGAAAGAATTGATATATCTTCGAAACGTTATGATATAAAGTTTTTCGAAAATTTGCCTTTATATATTAAAATACGGGTAATTGAGAGGGGAGTTGTAGTTTATTCGCCAAATGAATTAGATTTATATGAATATTTTTACCGTTTCCGAAAATTATGGGCCGATCAAAAACATAGACAAGAATTATCTAGAGAAGATTTACTTTCTCTTTTAGATTAAAGAATTATTTTGAAATCTCAATACAATTTACATAAATATTTACATTAATTTTAAATGTATAATAAAAGAAACCTTGGAATTTAATCATTAATCTTCTTACCAAAATATTTTATATCATATGGTACTTTCTCGCCTGTATCTACAATCCTTCTAACTCTAACTGATTTGCTGTATTCTATTGCTTTTTGAGTTGGTTGGTATTTTTTAGCAGGATTTCCAAAATAAATCCAATTTGGTTCCAAGACTTGGCCGATGTGAGTTTGGCTCCAAACGCCTAAAGTAGTCCCTTTTCCAATAATGGTTCCAGGCGAAACTAGAGAATTTCCTCCTAAAACAACATGATCTCCAATTAATACTTTTTTAATCAAAAGAAAATCTTCATTATTAATTCTCAGAATAACACTTGATAAAATTAAAGCACCTTGCCCAATCATCATGTTATTTCCGAATTCAATAAATTCAACATCGCTCCAACCATCAAACATCGTGCTTTTAAAGTCGGCTCTCATGTCACACATTTTAAACGCCAAATTGCTAACCCAAGGAAAACAAAAATTATTCCACGTCCAAAAGATAAATTTTTTCACGATAACTCTCAAGCAATAAAAATAATAATCCTTATTTTTAAGATCAATTTTAAACAAGCCTTCTCTTGGCTCATGAATTAACTTCAAAATTATGAGAAAAGATTTCCCAACCATTAGAGCACATAAAATATACACGCCCCACCATGCCAATACATCCAGAAATATGAAAAAAATCCTCCAATGGAAGAAGTTTGAATCCATAGCAACGCTAAAAAATGTTAAGATCATTACAAAGGGCACGATAGAAGATAAGACATGTAGAATGATATAAATAATGGTCCCTAAAGGAAACCAAGTAAATGTACTGGTGGTTATAGGCAATTGGATAATGTTTTCACTCACTTTATTATTATTATCATCATTCTTTTTTTCCACTTGAAAAACCTCCAAATATAGTTGATATTTCTTTTTCTGTTAATCTTCTCGCTGGAAAGCCAGAATAAACTCCTTTTTCCCCAATTTTATCGTACTTAATTGTAGTACATCCGGGCAATAATGTTGAGCCATCTCCAATCTCAGTGCCAGGTAACCCTCCCGTCATTACATTTAAAACACAATTGTTTCCTATTTTAATACCAACAAAAGTGAGATTTTCCTGGCCATAAACTCCATCTACCAAATGGTTTGTCATGTGTGAATAAGTACCGAGATAAGAATTTTCTCCTAAATCAACATGGCTATGTATGAAGGTTTCTTCTAT
>CAZIEC010000098.1:2172-8979 GCA_964538145.1 uncultured archaeon | reverse complement strand
CTTATCCATCTAACAAGCCTTGAAAATTTACTTGAACTCAATTCTGTTGAAATGGCTCCTTCTCTTTTTAATTTTACAAAAATTTCTTCATAATCGCTCAATGACCCCAATAGTTTTGTTTCATAAAAGATCTCAATCAAAGCTTTTAGTGTTTCTAATAGATCATCAGAATATATAGTTATTCCCATTTCAAACAATATTTTTTTAAAATATTCAATGTAATATTGATCAAGCGAATCTATAGTAATGGATGTACTTTTTTGAACATGTTCCAAAAATGCCTTTACGTGTTCTAATGTTTTTTTTGAAAATTCTTTACTCATAAATTTAGTTAAGGATTCTATTTCAATGTCAAATTCAATTTCTGGAAAATTAAGATTGTCTCTAATTATTTTCTTCCATCTATCTAAATTTTCAAATTTTGACAGCCATTCTTCTACAATTGCATTTATTCCTAATAAAACAATCTTATTTGAGCTTAAATATTCCGGAATGTAAAGATATAAAGCTTCTCGTAATATTATTAATGGAGCAAATTCATCCCAATTATCATAAAATTCTATCAGAATTGAATTTTCTTTAGATTCGACCCTTGTTCCAAATTTAAAAACATTTTCTTGAAAGATATCGTGTTTCTGATCCTCCATATGTTTAATTTGAATCTTGACATTCTTGTTAATCCTAAAGATTCCAATATTATCATCTAATACTTTCATTAATTTATCAAACGATTCTTTTAATGCCTTTAAGTCTCTTTTAAATGAGAGATCTAACAGGAAATCTAAATTAAAGCCATCTTCTTTAAGTTCATTTCTAAACACTTTTTTCACTATTTATTTTTACCTTATTACATCGCTTTATATCCATTAACAATAGTTATTCCTATTAATTCAGGTAGCTTTCTTATTTGTAATTCTCTTGAAAAGAATTAAATTAAAATTAATAGAAGTTTTATTTTCCCTACGATTTAAACTCCATATTAAAATGTTAAATATATATTGAACCATATTAATACTTAAGTCTTATTATCTCTTCACATAAAAATTTGATAATTATCTCTTTTTTTAAAAAATAGTTTTGAAAATCATTGACATTCTTAATAATTAAATGAATTAATTCTAGCTAAACGATATACAAAAATATTGCGATTTTGATGCTAAAAAGAAATCATGATAATTAATCATGGAAACGAGATTAAACTGAGAAAATTTTAATTGAAAATCATATTTGGGCTAAAAAAATTCTATTTTAAACCTAAATTTGTTAATTTACAGAATTCTTTTAGAAATAATATTAAATATTACATGTTAATGAAAACCCTACGCTTAAACCTTATTTATATTTTTTAGAAATTAAAAGTAAATTAAAATAGACAAGTAAAAATAAAAAATAGAATTTATCCGTGTAGAATAAATAAAAAAAAAATATTTTTTCAGGGGCTTAAGAGTTGTATAATTAGATATTAGAATTTTTAAAAGATTTACAATGAGAGGTTAATTTATTCAGTCATGTCCTCGAAAGCCTCTAAGGCTAACTCGATTATCTCTTGAAAAGCCATGGCATCTTGGAGGTTTCCCTCTACCGTGATATCACCCGCCATGTAGGCGCTAGTAGCATCTACTTCACCAAAAAGCATGCCTGCCCCAACTTCTTGGGTTGCAGAAAAAGTGAAGGAGGGATTCTCAACTTCACCTTCCCCAAATTCTAAAGTTCCATCATGGGCTTTTAACCAGAATTTCTTGTCCTTATCAGTTATGACCATTTGGATCGCAATATCCATATCTTCTAATTCTTCTTTCAAGTCTTCATTTTCTTCAGCAATTTGCTTGAATAATTCAAAAACTTTTAAAATATCATCAACACTGGCGTTAGCAGCGCCCGCTTCAAATTTTTCTTTCATTTCCTTTAATAATGCTTCATCAACCATTTAACTCAACCTTTTAAGGTAATTTGGAATTAAATTTTGTTTAAATAAATATAACCTTTTAGTATATAAAAAGGTTATAATTTATCATGAAGTTTAAGTTATAAACCTTATGTGGGATTTATTAGTGATTTATTTAGAAATTTGTTTATACAAATGATCTATTTTACTAAGTTCTAACCTATAGCCTTTCTATATGTCAAACATCCGTTGTATTTTTTTATCATAAATCTAACATCATGCTCTTGATTTTTGATGTAATTAAATATTGAGATGATCAATTTATTGAATTAACATTTAAAAATGAAGCAAATTTAAAATTATCTCTTTCTAATGGTAATTTAGGGTTAGAATAATTAATTTATTTTTAAGACATGCTAATTTGAGTGCCAGATTTTAAATATTACAATAATAATCTTAAGAATGAAGGAGAAATTCGTTGCTAAAAGATTTTAATGATAATTTTAAATAAATTAACATCCTAAAAGAAACATAAATAAATAAAATTCAAGATCTTTTAATTAATAGAAGAATATGTACAATACATTATGTATAAATAAGATCATGCCAATTTAAATTGAAGGAACAAGAGATGGCGCCCACAGCGGGATTTGAACCCGCGTCGCAGGAGTGACAGTCCCGAATGCTGGACTTAACCCGAAATATTCGTCTGGCTACACTATGTGGGCTTAATTTTAAGAGATAAAAAATAAAGATTAATTTTCCTACTAATTAAAATTATCTAAAATATAAAAATTTTATTCCATGAATATTTAGAAGTGATTCTTGTTATAATAAACTTATAGTTAGTCATGACTATCATGTATTTTTTTGATAACTTTAATCATTGATACTTTTAACCATCTTTTTTAAGGTTAAAATTAATATTTCATTTATTTTCAATAAATCTTGGTAATAAATCTCTAGGTACTAATGATCAAATGTTTTTATATAGTTTATTTATAAAATAGAATTATAAATTCATTTTTGTTATTAACATATTATATAAATATTTATATTATCAAAGTATAATAAAATCATAAGAGTAATAATATGTAAAATGGATTAAACATAAGATTATTAATGGTTAGTAATTATCATGATTGGGGCAAGTTTAATAAATTCAATAATTAACATGTTGGAGGGTTCGAAGGAAAGCTTTAAGCCCCAAATGGATAAATTTTTTAAAAATATTATTAAAATCTTAAATAATATTAAAGATTTTAAAGATGAATTAAAGTTATATGATGATTTCATCATTCACGTGTATATTAAGGATTTAGATTTTAATTTATGGATTAAAATGATTGGAGGATCCTTGAATTATCATAGCAATTATTATGAGCCAAATCCAGATAATCTGCGCGTGGTTCATTATATCTTGACTTCTGATTTGATTTCAAAAATTTTAATGAGAGAGATGACTGCATCTGAAGCATATTTTAAAGGTTTATTAGAATTTGAAGGTGAAATGTCGGATGTCCTTGTTTCTCGAAATCTTTTAAACTTGTTTTTTAAATTGCTTGATTTAAGTTTGAATGAATAATAATTTTTCTTGTTTTTCATATTTATTTACATATTCTAAACCTATTTTTAGTATTTCATTCTTTATCATAGAGTCAAATTTACTTTTTTTATATTTTCATACGTTTATTAATGTACAATTAAACTTGGCATATAGGATTACATTCTTAATAGAAATTAAGCCCTATTTTGTTGATGTGCTATAAATTGTTGATTTTATATTAAAAGAGCATTAAAAATTTTCAAAATTGCTTTTGGATACATGAATTAGATTTCTTTTCAAGTTTATTAAAAATTTGAGATTTTTTTAATAAATTAATGGTTAACATGAATGTTGATGAAGTATTAGGTTATAAAAAATAATGCAAAAACATAAATTTACATATTTGCATGTTATAATTGAAAAAACGCCCTGAAAAAATTAATAAAATTTCCATTTCCATATTGAATGCACTTTGTTATAATGTAGGGCGTTTTTTCAATAATTTACTTTTTTAATTATCAAAAATAAATATGATAACAAATAATAGTTTTACATATAAAATTAACTCATGTTGTAATGGATTTTCAAGCTAAACAAAAAAAGGTCAAGATAATTTATAAGCAGTATAAAACTGCGTTAAATAAATTAAAATTTCCAGATTCATGGTTCTGGGCACGGTATACAATTAATCCATATTCTGGTTGTTATCATTCATGTATTTATTGTGATGCAAGAAGCCAAAAATACTATTTAGAGCAAGATTTTGAACGTGAAATCATAGTTAAGATAAATATTGACAAGATTTTAGAAAAAAGAATTAAGAATTCCAGATCATTGATGGTAGATGTTGTAGGTCCCGGTGGAGTTAATGATGCCTATCAGCCAATTGAAGAAGAAATTGAAAACACTATAAAAATTTTAAAAATCCTGGATAAATATAATTTTCCTGTAAATATTGCCACAAAATCTTCATTAATAGTTAGAGATGCAGATCTCCTGCAAGATATAGCAAAAAAATCTTGGTGTGCTGTTGGGTTTTCAATAACTACCGTAAATGATGAATTAGCAAGATTTTTAGAGCCTTTTTCTTCAACTCCATTAGAGAGATTTTCTGCCATAAAGGAATTGAAGAAAATGGCTCCAAATGTAAGAGTTGGAACGTATTTCATGCCAATCATTCCATTTTTAGAAGATGATGATGAGAACCTTGAAAGCGTGATAAGAGAGTCAAAAAAATCAGGAGCAGATTTTATTTTATTTTCGCCTGGATTAACACTTAGAGATTACCAGTCTGAGTTTTTTTTGAAAAAATTACGATTAAACAGATATGAGAAAATTGCTAAAGATATCTTGAATTTGTTTAAAGGACGGACATATCCTCCTTTTGAATATACAAGACAGATTAATTTAAAATTGCTTAACTATTGTAAAAAATTTGGAATTAAATTTAGGTTAAAAAGATGGGTGCCAAGAGACTTTAGGAGATGGAATTATAAGGTGGCAGAATATTTATTAAATAGATATTATTTGGATTCGATTGTTAACGATAAACCGAATAAAAATCTTTTATGGGCTGGTTTAAATTTAAATAATTTAGATAAGTCAATAATAGAAGTATATAAACATGGAGAATTAATGAAATTAAAGAACTTTGATCAAACTATTATAGAATTAGTTGAAAAATATTTAGAGAAAAATAAGAATAGGATTACGGATGGAAGTTTGGATAAATTTTTATGAAGCTTGGACATACTTGATTTCAAATTTAAATTAATGAATGCCTAATTCGTGAGAAGATAATAAAAAATTAATTTGTAAGTGTTTGAATTTTTTCATATTTTAAAGTCAATTCATTGGATTTAGTAGATAAACTCGGGTTGGAAAAATTTAAATGATATTTTTTACTTTTTAAATTACAGTATCATTATTGGAATGATGAAAATAAATATTTTTTCCGTTAGAATCTTTTCTGAAGTAGGATAAAAGCAAAAAGAAAAGATTTTTAGTGGGAATTTTTTAACAACATGCCAAGGTGGCGTAGCCCGGGAATCAGGTAATAGATTATTGCTCGAACGCACCAGACTGAAGATCTGGGTATCGGGGGTTCAAAAATTTAGGCAATTCGCCTATAAGAATAAATCCCCCCCTTGGCATCATAATTTTAGCTCATTATCTCATTTATTTAACGATGTATTTTTTCTTCTTGGATCTTTTTCGATTAGAGATTTAAATTCAGGAATATCATGATCTATGAATTCCCAAAATTCATTATATATTTCATTTATGTCCATTTTTTCTTCAGTTGGATTGTATCTTTCTTCAGAAGCATTTTTTTTGGCAATAATTTCTTCTTTTATGTAAAAGAACTTGACCTTATTTGTTTCATTATCTAGATTATCGTGATCATCGATTCCATATTCGATAACATTATCATCTATTAAAATTTTAACTGGTGGTTTTGATTTAGACGTGCTAGCATCGTTCTTCTCCTTTTCAATAAATTCAAGCTGTTTTTTCTTTTTTTCGCGTAAAAAATCTAAAGCAATTTCAAAATCAACTTTTTGATAACCTCTAACTTTAAGATTTTTATCGATAAAAGCTTGAAAATGATGTTCACATATTAAACCCTTAGGTATTGAAATTGTATTTATATTTTTTGCAGTATTAAGCATGAAGTCCGAAATATCTAATGTTTTTTCTTTTTTGCAGGTTGGGCAAATTATTTTAACCTTTTTAGAGCTGATATTTGGTGATATTTGCTTGTCAATTTTAGGATTTAATAAGTTCAATTAATTTTTCCCTTTTTAAATCTAATTTAAAGGATTAACATTTATTTTGAATGAATGAATAAAAAGTACTCGAAATAATTTTGAAAATATCAAAATGAGGAAATATTTGACGAATTTTAATGTTTATACATGTGTTTTCAGTCTAAAACCGAATCTAACTTACAATTTAAATTTTCTTCTGTTAATTCGAACTCAAATTCTAAAGTTGGGATGAGTTCAGACTCTAATTTGAATTTATGCTTGCCAATTGTAAATTTTTCGATTGAATCCTCGTCAATTTGAATTAAAATGTTGATAGAATCGCCAAGCGCAATTGTTTTACCCCCGATCTTGCCTTGAATAACATCATCTATCGAATATTTCTCCTTGTTAATGTAAATTGTGAAGTGATCTTTTAGAGAATAAACATCAAATTCGTTTTTTGCTATGACAATTCTTTTATCGTCCAAATACATTTTACCATAATCAGAAAGATCAAATTTAGCAATATCGAATTCATTAGTACTGAATCCTCCAAGTTCAATCTTCTTGGGTATTTCGAAGGCTGCTACAACATTAAATGCTCTGATTAAGATTGAGTCTGGTTT
>CAZIEC010000098.1:0-2072 GCA_964538145.1 uncultured archaeon | reverse complement strand
CAATGCACGGCACATGATAAAGGTTCAATCAATGCGGCTTCAATCAAATCAATATCTTTTGGTAACTTGAATAGAGAATTACGTGGCAAAACACAATATTTAGTAAAACCTCCATTTTGAAAAATTCCAAAAGTCGTTCCTAAAGCCATGTATTCGCATAAGTTTGAAAGACCTCTTCGACAATTCACGCAATATCCACATTTTTCATTGGGATCAACCACGACTTTATCCCCAATTTTTAGATCTTGTACATTTTCACCAATTTCTTTTACTATTCCCGTGAATTCGTGACCCAAAATAATATTATCATTAGCAGGATGTTTTCCTTCCATTATTTTCAAATCTGTTCCACAAATTCCAGAGGCTTTTACTTCGATTAAAACTTGATCGCTTCTGGTTATTGAAGGTCTTTCTACTTCTTCAAGTTTGATTTCTCCACCATTATTTTCTTTTTTATGGAATACAGCTGCTAACATGGTTAACATTTACAAATATTATTTGACTTCAAACAAATTTAAGAAATATTTTTTCCAATTTTAACTTAAATAAAAAAGCATCAAATTTAAGATATGGTTTAAATAAAATAATGCTTATCTTCAAATAATAAATCATGATTTATTAAAAAATTTATAAATTAAATTGATGAAAATATGAATGAAGAAGAAATTAAGGTTTATGGATATCGATGGATTGTTTTATTATTATTTATACTTGCAAGCATGATGGTACAAATCTATTGGATAACTTTTGGAGCAATAACTATAGAAGCACAAGCTTATTTTGGAGGAATTGACGAATTATACATCTTTCTTCTTTCTGCAATTTTCATGATAATATACATTCCCGATACTTTTTTGGCATCATGGTTAATTGACAAATACGATTTTAAAATAGGTTGCGGCACGGGAGTTGTCTTAATGGCTGTTTTTGGATTTTTACGATTTATCGCTGGACCTAATTACACATTAATGTTAATTTTTACAGTGTTCATTGGTATTGGACAACCATTTATCATGAATAGCATTACAAAACTTTCAGCAAACTGGTTTCCAAAATCTGAAAGAACTACTGCTACTGGACTGGGCACTATTTCCATGTTCATTGGGATCTTGCTCGGAATGCTTTTAACTCCTTTTTTAATTGTGGGTACGGATTTAACCCCAATGTTATTGATTTACGGAATAGCTGGCCTTGTAATAGCAACGCTTTTCGTTTTATTTGTTAAAAACAGGCCGCCAACACCCCCCTCGAAGGACGTGATTGAAGAAAGAGTCTTGATGTTTGAAGGATTAAGAAAAATGTTCACTAACAAATACTTTTGGATATTAATAATAATGTATTTTCTAGGATTAGGCATTTTTAATATGATTACAACTTATATTCAAGTCATTTTAACCCCAAAAAACCCTGCTTTTGATGCTACATTTGCTGGTATTGTCGGTGGAATAATGCTTTTAGGTGGAATTATTGGAGCAATAGTATTTTCTGCATTAGCTGATAAATTTCAAAAAAAAGTCATTTTTATAATAATTGCGGTAATTTTAGCAACAGCTTCATTATACATTTTTGCATTCATGAATGATGCTACCTTAATAATCATATTTGCTTTGTTATTTGGCTTTGGTCTTCTTGGAGCAGCTCCAGTTGCCTTGGAATATGCTGTTGATATAACTAAACCGGTTCCAGAAGCGAGTTCAAACGGCATTTTGATGATGGTCGGTCAAATAGGAGGAATACTATTCATTCTTGGATTGGCAGATTTCAAAACTCCCGCTGGAGATTATCTCCCAGCCTTGCTTTTAGAAGCAATTCTATTGACGATTGCCTTGATTTTAACTTTTTTCTTAAAACGTGTTGAAAAATAATTCAATAACCCCAAATTTTTCTTTTTTTTATGTTTTTTATTTACATTCTCTATGCTAGTAAATATTTTTAAGTTTTCATGAAGAAAATTTAATAATAATAAAATTCAAATTGATGAGAAAATAAAATTTAGAGTCGAGCATATGAAAGTTGTAGAATTATCTGCTAAATGGGATCCTAAGCCAGAATTCAAGTTAGGGTTAAAAGAT
>CAZIEC010000097.1:5406-9117 GCA_964538145.1 uncultured archaeon | reverse complement strand
AGCCCATATGAAGCCATTAGTGATAAAGTTATTTTATTCCCTCTCGAAACAGCAAAAGATGCACCATTAGTAGATTATGCTTCTAAAGATGGATGTTATCAACATCAATTATACAAGGCATTAAAAAATGTTAATTGTGCAATAATTTCTCATTCTACTATTAGCTACATAATGGGAACTTCATGGAATGAAGTAGATCCTAATTTTGAAAAAGTTGTAGAAATCTACTCCCAACATGGTTCAAGTGAATCAATAAAAGGTGCATATAGACCTTTGGTTAACTACAAAAAAAGAGGAAGTGTAATTTGGGCATTGAATAATGGATTTAAACTTGGTTTCATAGGAAGCGGAGATGACCATTATACTCATCCTGGATGTACTGTAGGTCAAGAAAAAATGAAAAATGTAGTTGAAATACTACGATATAGGCCAGGATTAGCTGCTATATTTTCTGAAAAATTAGATTCTAAGCATTTAATAAAAAATTTAAATGAAAGAAACTGTTATGCCACTACTGGTGAAAGGATGTGGATTAAAATCAAAATAAATGATGCCCTAATGGGGCAAGAGATCATTGTAAATAAACTACCAATAATTATCGTGACGGTTTGCGGAACTAAAAAACTCGAAAGTGTTGAGCTCATCAAGAATGGAATAACAATTGCCATAAGAGTGCCTCTTGATGATAGAATAAAATTTGCTCATGAGGATTTAGAATTAAAAAATAATGAAGAAGCCTATTATTATGTACGCGCTACTCAATTTAATGGTGAACGAGGCTGGAGTTCTCCAATTTGGGTAAGAGCAAAATATAATTGAAAAAAATGTAAAATCTTTAATATAATTTTTTTTACTAAATAAAAGAAGAAATATCTTTATATCTTAACTTATAAATTTTTGACCATTTTTCTAACTCTTCTTTCGTGATTAAATGTATTTCAAAAGGATGAGATAAAGGTAAGCCTGCCTTTTCCTCTATTTTTGCAATTATTTCAGCTCTTTTAATATGGTTTTTAGGAACATCAGCTACAATTAAGATATCAATATCACTTCCCCCGACTAATTTACCTTCCAAAATGCTCCCAAATAAATATAAGTGAGCATCTTTCAATATCTTTTTTGAACTCTTGTTTAAGCGTTTTAAGTATTTTTTATAATTTTTGAAAAATTTATTCCAATTTGCTAATGTTTTAATATATTTTGAAAAGATTTAATATCTCCTCCGCAATTCTTATTGCCAATTCAGCATCTTCTTTATTATAAAGAAATTAAAATATCTTGAATTTTAATAAGCATTTTCTAAAAATAATAACTCTTTTCTTTCAAATTTAATATTCTGCTCCTTCATTTGATTAATTATTCCTAATAATTTTCTTATGGAATGTGTTTTAGGAATTTCTCCAATTTCTTTTAAAATTAATGATTTTAGAAAAAGTTGAACTGCTTGTTCTGCCATGAAGCAAACTAAATCCCAATCTTCTTTTTGAAATCGTTCTTTTGCACTATCTAAAAAGTTTAAGGCTCTTTTTTGTAAAAGTTTTATTTCTTCCTCGTGCATATCAAATAAAATAGTATTTTTCTATTATATAATTTTAATTCTATTATCTACATTCTTTCTACTAATATAGAAATAATATTATTGCCAAAACCTCCAAAATTGCAAGTTATGCCTGTTTCAGCTCCATTAACTTGTCTTTTTCCAGCTTCTCCTCTTAATTGCCAAACCAACTCTACCACTTGAGCAACACCAGTCGCTCCCAAAGGATGACCACGTGCTTTTAAGCCTCCAGATGGATTGATGGGAATTTTTCCATCAATTTGGGTCAAGCCTTCGTGTGCAGCTTTAGCACCTTCTCCCTTCTTAAAAAACCCAATATCTTCAGATTCTACGGCTTCAAGGATTTCGAAAGCATCGTGTAATTCTGCTACATTAATATCCCCAGGACCTTTTTTAGCCATTTTATAGGCTTGTTCAGAGGCTATTTTTAAAGCTTTTAATGTAGTGATATCTTCTCTTTCAATTACGGCATGAGTATCAGTTGCTTGACCAATACCTGAAATCAAGATGGGAGAATCTGAGTATTTTCTTGCCATTTCTGCATTACACAATACTAATGCTGCAGCTCCATCAGAAATGGGACATATATGGAATAATCTTAAAGGGTCCGCAATAATTGGATTTGTTATATCACTTTTTAGGAATTTATGCACATTTTTCCATTCTCCCTTGCCTTTCTTAATGGCAGATTCCATGAAATCTTCAATCGTGCGTTGAAAATGAGCAATGGGATTCATGGCTCCATTATGGTGATTTTTTATGGCAATATCAGAGAGCCATTCTATTTTGGCATTAAATTTTTCAAGATAAACTCGAGTCATTAAACCAGCTAAAGATGGAAGAGAAACGCCATGGATCCTTTCTATTTCATGATGGGTGATTGTTGCTACATTTGAAGTTATGTATCCAGGAGTTGTTATATGAGTCATTTTTTCGCCTCCAACAACTAAGACTAAATCGCTCATACCAGAAGCAATTGCTTGAAAACCTGCCTTAATTGCAGATCCTCCGCTTGCAGGACCATTCTTGACATGATCGGCAGCTGCAGGAATGAGACCAATTCTATCTACTAAAGCGCTTGCCACACCACTCATTTTATTATATGCATAAGCGCTCATTGCTCCTACATAAACAGATTGAAATTCGCTCTCAGTAGTATTTGAATCTTCAATAGCTTTTAAAGATGCTTCACATAATAAATCTAAAAGATCTCTTCCTTCTAATCTCCCAAATTTAGTATGCCCTACTCCGATAATGGCAACTTTTTCCATTAGATTCACCAATATCGTTCTTCAAATCAAAAGATCATATCTTCCCTTTAAAATAAATTTTCATTCAAATTATTTCTTAGGAAAAAAATAATTATTAAGTTAAAACGAAACAAAATTATATATAATTATCTTTAGCTATGAAAATAAAAATTAATAGAAAAGAAAAGGTTAGTTCATATGGAAGGACAAATATCTTTTAAGGATTTAAACTTAGAATATGGTTTTTCTTGCATGCCGGAAAGATTACAATATTATACTAAAGAAGAAAATGATTTTAGAATGGAAATACGCAAATGGTGCAAAGAAAATGTTGAACCCATTACTGAAAAAATTGATAGAGAAAATAACAAGGAATTAGCAATAGAAACATTAAGGAAAATGAAACCTTATTTAAATATGATAATTCCTAAAGAGATTGGGGGGCAAGGTAAAGGCATTTTGTATAGAACAATCTTTGGAGAAGAATTAAGTGCATTCAGCTATGCCATAGCAAGTATATTTGGTGCTTCTTCTTGCCTTTTTGCTGGACCAATTATAGAATTTGGAACTCCAGAACAAAAGAAAAAATATCTTTCTGGTATTGCTGATGGAAGTAAAATTGGAGCAATTGGAATAACAGAACCTACTGGAGGTTCTGATGCGGTAGGAGGGATGAGACTCAAAGCAAGAAGAGAGGGAGATCATTACATTCTAAATGGAGAGAAATGTTTCATAACAAATGGTAGCGTGGCAGATTATATATGTTTATATGCCAAAACAAGAGATGATGTTAAGCCTCATAAAGGGATTACTGCTTTCATTTTTGAGACAGACACTCCCGGTTTTGAAGTGGTAAAAGAATACAATCATATGGGGCGAAAAGGAATGCCAAATGCTTATTTA
>CAZIEC010000097.1:0-5306 GCA_964538145.1 uncultured archaeon | reverse complement strand
ATGTTTGCAGATATAGAATTAGGCCGAATTGCGATATCTCAGATTGCTAGAATGTTAGATCAAGGACATTATTGTCGTCCACTCGTGGCAGCAGTAAAATATAGGCTTGCAGATGCTACAGTAAGGATAACTCAAGATGCAATTCAAGTGGTAGGAGGGATAGGATATTCAGATGAATATCCTCTAGAAAGATTTTACCGAGATGCAAAAATTACGCAAATCTCTGCAGGTACTTGTGAAATTTTAAGATATTTAATTACAAGAGAAATGGTAAGAATGTGGGGGAAATAAATTGGAGGTGATTTTTTAAAATGAATGATGGTATATCTTTCAAATTAACTGAAGAACAAGAAAATTTAATGGAGGAAGCAAAGCAATTTGCTAAAAACTCCATACGTCCCCTAATAGAAGAAATGAATAAAGAGCGCAAGTTAAACGAAAATTTAGTAAATGAAATAAAACAGAAATTTTCTAAATATTGGGTACCTCCAGAATATGGTGGAAACTATTACTCAACAATAGATAATTGCATAATCGCAGAAGAATTAGCTGCAGAATATGGTTCTTGTCTTACAATTTTCGAGGTTGCTGGTTTATCTTCTCAACCAATTTTAAAAGGGGGCACGCAAGAGCAAAAAGAAAAGTTTTTAAGACCTTTTGCTGAGGGGAAGTACTATTTTTCTTTTTGCTTAACAGATTCGGGAGCCCCAGGAAGCGATCCACTAGCGATGACAACTACAGCAACTAAAGATGGAGATTACTACATCTTGAATGGCGGTAAAAGGTTAGTAACTAATGTGGATTTCGCCACGCATTTCTTAATTTTTGCTAAAACCAACCCAGAAATGAAGGCTCGTGGAATTAGTGCATTTTTAGTACCTAAAAATCTTAAAGGTTGGAAAGAAATTTCTAGAGTACAAGGGTGGGGAATGAACGCTCATTTTATCTCAGAATTAAAATTTGAAAATCTGGCAGTTCCTAAAGAGTTTTTAATTGGAAATGAAGGAGAAGGATTTATTTATTCATTAAAAGGGTTAGATAAAACCAGATTGAGCTTAGCTGCTGGAATGTGTGGAATTGGAAGAGAAGCAATTAAAATTGGTATTGAATATCTCAAAAATCATCCTGGAACGTTTGATAAGCCTTTAACAGAACGCCAAGCTTTAACATATAAATTAATTTCCCTTCACACTAAAGTAGAAGCTGCTAGACTATTAGCTTGGAGGGCAGCTAAAATGGAAGATATGGGTTTGAGACATAGTGCTGAAACTTCAATGAGCAAGTGGTTCGCTTGTGAGACAGCAGTATCCGCTTGTTTAACTGTTATCAGAATGATGGCAGGTGATGGTTGGAAAAATGATAGATTAAACATAATGTTGCATGACGCAATGGCTTTCTCGAATGCTCAAGGAACAACACAGATTCATAAAATGATAATAGGAAGAGAAGTATTTAAGATAAAATCATTATAAGTCTTTTTTTAAAATATAATCAATTAGATGTAAAATATTGGTGATTTTTGAATGAAAAATTTAAGAAATGTAGTCATTGTGGATTATCTAAGAACTCCAATGTCCCGTAGTAGACCAAACCAACCTGAACGTGATGTATTCCATGATATTCCTGCAGATGTGTTATTATCTATAGTTATAAAAGAATTAGTAAAGCACGCTAAATTTGATGCAAGAGATATAGATGAATTAATAGTGGGATGTGCTAATCAAGTGAAAGAGAATTTCTTGTATGGAGGGCGCCATTTAATTTTTCTTTCAGAATTACCAGAGACCATAGCTTCTTTAGGTGTTGAAAGACAGTGTGGTTCTGGTATGAGTAGCATCCATATTGGAGCAATGGAAATTATAACGGGAAACGCTGATATTGTATTAGCAGGTGGAATGGAGCACATGACTAGGATTCCCCGAGGGAGCGAATTTGTCATTAAACACGAAGAATTAGCCAATGAAACTAAATACCCCAATCACGCTAAATATGATTTAAAAACCGGTTATTCAATGATTCAAACTGCCCAAAAATTATGGGAACAAAACTCTGATATAACACGTGAAGATATGGATGAATGGAGCATTTTATCACACGAAAAAGCCATAAAAGCGCGAAATGAAGGATTTTTCGATGGTGAAATCATTCCAGTTGAGGGAACCTTGCCTGATGGAAAGAAAAAGCTCATAAAATATGACCAATCAATTCGAGAAGGAACAAACATGGATGCCATGAAAAAATTAAGATTAGTTTCTCAAGGTATTGCAAAATCACCTCAAATTACACCTGGAAACAGTTCACCATTAAATGCTGGAGCTGCATGTTGTGTCTTGATGTCAGAAGAAAAAGCAAATAGATTAGGTATTGCCCCATTAGCAAGAATTCTTTCTATTTCTTGGATAGGTGTGAACCCAGGAATAATGGGAAGTGGTCCTGTTCCTGCAAGTAAAATGGCTTTAAAAAGAGCTAATTTGGAAGTGAAAGATATAGATTATTGGGAAATTAATGAGGCATTTGCTATAGTTCCGCTACATGCTATTAAACAATTAGGTATTGATAAGAAGAAAGTTAATGTAAAGGGAGGAGCAATTGCTTTAGGACACCCTTTAGGGGCTACTGGAACTCGCTTAGTGGGAACATTAGCAAGAATATTGAAAGTTGAAGGAGGAAAATATGGTTTAGCAACAGCTTGTATTGGTGGAGGGCAAGGAATCGCTACTATAATTGAAAAAATCGGCTAAATTCTAAAAATCTGTACATCTATAAAAAATAAATGTTCTTACATTTTTCTTTATTAAAGGTTAAAATACTATTTACTTTAATTGATTATCAATTAAGCATTTATTTGAAAAACTTAATACTAAAAGATTAAAAATAAGAATTTTAATTTATTTTTATGTGAATAAAGAAATTCTTAAAAGAGCACAAATTTATTTTGAAAAGGGAAATTTTTCAGACTTAGAATCGTTTATTGAAAAACACGTAAAAATATTTAAAGAAGAAGGAGATATTGGGTTAGAGCTTAGCTTATTTAGGATTAATAGCTATTTATTAAAAGGAAATTATAAAAATTTCCTTAAAATTGTCCCTGATATAATAGAAAAATGCTTAAAAGAAGATAAGAAAAAGCTCTATATTAAAGTTTTATTAGTTAAAGCAGAATGTCTATGCTTTATTGGAAAATTTCAAGAAAGTAAAGAATTGATGGATAAAATTGAAATAAAGATTAATGAAATTGAAAGTGAGAAAAATGAAAAAAAGGAATTAATTGGTAAACTTGAAAAAGTTAAAGGTAGGTATTTTCTAAATAAAGGAAAACCAAACAAATCATTAGAACATCTATCTACTGCTGAAAGGATTTTTAATGAGTTGAATCTAAAGCTCGAATTAGGAATTGTGCAAAATCTAATAGCATGTGCTTATTGGCAGCTTAATCATTTGGATAAAGCTTTTAATTATCTTGATAGTGCTGTATCCATTTTTGAGGATTTAAATAATAAACATTTTATCGGTATATGTCTTAATAACATGGGCATTTTAAAGAGCCAAATTGGAGACTATGATATGGCAATACAAAACTTCAAGCTTGCAAAAGTAATATATGAAAAGAGTGGAGATTTACAGAGTTATGCTAAAAGTATTAATAATTTAGGTTTAACTTATCTTTCTATTGGAGATATAAAACGCTCTAAAAGGCTAATTATTAAAAGCATGGAAATTAATAAAAAAATTAAAAATCTTCTGGAATATGCCAGATCTTATATTAATTTAGGACATATTTTTCGGTCCAAAGGAGATCTTTCAAATGCGATAAAGAGATATAATGAATGTATTAAAACTTGTGAAAATATCGGTTCTAAAACTTTAATAGGCGAAGGATTATTTGGATTGATATTATGTTATATAGATTCTAATAAATTTGATCATGCTAAAAAAGCATTAAGTCAATTAAAAGAATTAAGTGAAAGTGTTGAATCTGAAAGTCTCAAAACTTATTATAAAATTTCTTTGGCATATTGTTTAAAGGAAAAGGATGAAAAACATGTAGAAAAAGCAATAGAAATATTAAAGGGATTAATTGAAGACCCAACTCTATTTTATAGCTATAAGATATTTTGTAGGATAATATTCTTTAATATTAACTTAAAAAAGTGGATTTTAAATCCCAATTCTCAGCTATTACATGAATTAAAGGTGTTTGCCAATCAAATTAAAAAAGAATCCGCACACAATTTTTCATTTTTAAGCTTAATATATTCTTATTTAATGTTATCTGATATTGCTTTATTAGAAGGAAATTTTAAAAAAGTTAAAATTAATTTAAAGAATGCAGAGATTATTGTAAAACATTATTCTGTTAAATCTTTAAGAAAACTTATCAAATTGAAAAAAAAAGGGTTGAAAAAGAGAAGAGTAAAGATTGATAGGAACAAAATAATAAAAAATATTAGAAATGAAGTGAGCCAGATGTTATTTTTAAAAACTTAGGAGGACATTTTACTACGATAAAATGTTTCTTAGAAAATAAAAGAGAACGAGTTTAAAAAATAATTGTCAGAAAATTAACAAAAAAATAAATTTGTTAAATACATCTACCATTTAAAGATAAAATTGGTGCGAATTTATATGGTCGTTCTTGTAATTGACGATAATTTATCATTTATCAAGTTATTCCGGCTATATTCTAGAGAATTCTCCAAATTGGATTACACTTTTTCAACATCAGCAAAAGAAGCTATTTCAATTTTAAATAAAGATAAGAAAAAAAAAATTTCGCTTGTTGTTTGCGATATTAGAATGCCATACATGTCTGGATTTGACATAATAAACTATATAAATTCTAAAAGACCCGGATTGCCAGTAGTATTGATAACTGCCTTGGACATAAAATATTTATCTAAAGAAGATTTGGAAAGAGCTCATGATGTAATTGTTAAAGAT
Organism: uncultured archaeon; assembly: GCA_964538145.1. Classification (GTDB taxonomy): domain Archaea; phylum Asgardarchaeota; class Lokiarchaeia; order Sigyniarchaeales; family SOKP01; genus SOKP01. The sequence continues at coordinate 365 of CAZIEC010000097.1, read as the reverse complement.
ATCGGTATAGAAAAAATAATCCATAGAATTGAAGAAATCTCGAAGAATATCGAAAATAGAAAGATATAATTAGAGCAATTTAAAATTGGGGATCCTTTTCTCAGAATATTTTATATATTGGCTCTGATTATGATTAATAATGAGATAGATTTTTAACACTTTTGTAGAAGGTAATATTAAATGCTTACTGGAATTCATTTTTTATTAACTTATTCGTGTAATTTTGAATGTGATCATTGTTTTCTTTATTGTAGTCCACGGTCAGAAGGTACTTTTACTATTCGCCAAATTAAAAAAGTGCTCGATGAAGCAAAACGATTAGAGACCGTTAAAGAAATATATTTTGAAGGAGGAGAACCTTTCTT
>CAZIEC010000096.1:6246-9283 GCA_964538145.1 uncultured archaeon | reverse complement strand
TTAGGAACAGGAGGTTCCATTCAAACCTTTTTAGCATTAAAACACTTAGGAAAGAAAAAAATTCATGCCATACCAAATTCTAGGGCTGTTGAATTGGTTGAGTGCTTAGGCAACACGAGAGCAGATAATTCATTAGTTATACCAATTTCCCGGGGAGGAGAAACCCTAGATATTAACTCTACTATTGGAATTTTTGCAAATCGTGGTTATAAGTTTTTAGGATTATCTTCGAGGGGTACGATGCACGAGATTTTAAAAAGTCTAAATTCTCCAATATTAGATGTGCCTGATTTATCTGGCAGGTTTGCTGGATCCATGACAAATGTAGGTATTGTCCCTGCTTTGATAGCTGGTATTGATGTTAATCTTTTCTTAAATGGTTTAAAGGCAGGATATAAGGAATTCATGAGTTTTGAATCTAATATTGCCTTGGATTTTGCTTCATTCTTGTTTAGTCTATATGAAAAGAATTATGGTGTCATATTTTCCATGCCGTATTCCAAGAATATTGAAGGATCCGTTGGACTTTTTGTTCAAGAAATTTCTGAAAGTACTGGAAAAGATGGAAAAGGATTTATAGGTACTTATCAAGAGGCTCCTTTATGCCAACATTCAGTTTTAGAGTACTTATTAGGGGGAAAGAAAGGAATTGTAATCCCCATTATCTGGTTAATTGAAAAAGAAGTTCCTGATCTCATTTTAGATTCAACCATCGATTTCATAAACGGTCAATCTGCCCAGACAATTGTAAATTATCAAGCAAATGCGACTTTTCAAGCTTTCATAGAGCAAGGCATACCTTCTGCTAAAATTTCTGTTAAAAGTCCAGATGAATACTCAATTGGAAACTTGATTTCATTAATTCAGTCTGTAGTGTACTATTTATGCTTGCTCTTGGATGTAAATTGGTCAGATAATCCTAAAGTAGTTATAGGCAAGAAAATTTGTAATGAAGCTTTAAAGGCAAAAAAGACCTTTACTGAATGGGAACAAGAAAGAAAGAAAATTGCTAAATTAAAATATGGTACATTTTTCTAATAAAAAGCGAGTTCTTTGTGATTACTAAAGTTTCAATAATTTTTTAATCTTGATTAATAAAAGCATCATACAAGACATTTACCGCTTTTTTACAATCCTTTCTATCAATGATAACGGTGATATTTAATTCAGAAGAACCTTGAGCAATTGCTTTAACATTAATTCCATTATTCCCGAGTGTTGTAAATATTTTTCCAGCAATTCCAGGAGTGTGCATCATTCCAGCACCGATTATGGAAATTAATGATATGTCATTATCAATCTTGATACTAAACCATTGTTTTCCAAAAAATTCAGAATTTCTTAAGAGATAACTTACTTTCATGGAATCCTCAATATCAATTCCAAATGTTATATTATTTTCTGAGGAACTTTGAGATATGAACTTAATATTGATATCATTGGCACCTAGTAAGGAGAATAATTTTGAAGCTGTACCGGGTAATGAAATCATCGTGCCACTTTCTATTGTTACCATTGATAAGCGGTATATTGAAGCTATAGCTTTAATGATCTTCTCATCTTTTATAATTTCGCTAGAAATCCTCGTGAATTCATTTGATTCTGGTTCATTAAACGATCTAATCTCTGAAGGAATATTTCCTTTTTCTGCGACATCTAAGCATAATGGATGCAAGACTTTTGAACCAAAAAAAGCAAGCTCTTTAGCTTCAATATATGATAGGTGATTCAATATTTTAGTTTTCGTTGATATCTTTGGATCTACATTTAAAAACCCTTTTACATCTTTCCAATAAACGATTTTAGAATCAAAATCATTTCTTAGAGAATATGCTAAAATTGCAGCAGTTAAATCCGATCCACCGCGCCCTAAGGTGGTAATTTTTCTATCTCTCGTAGAACCATAAAATCCTGTAACACAAATGATTTTTTCTGATTCTGAAGTCAGAAAAGGTATAACCTTTTGCTTGATTAACGCTTCAGTTTCTTCTAATAATGGTAATGCTCGACCAAAATTGTCATCAGTCATGATGATCTCATCCGAAGAAACAAAAACAGCATTAAAATTTAAAGAATCCAAATAGCATTTTAACATGTAAGTGCTCAATTTTTCCCCGTAAGATGCGATAATATCTTGCAAATTTTTACTTGGTCGCAGTAAATTGATGACTTTTCCTAATTGCATGAGCTCTGAACCACTTTCTCTTAAGAATTTTAGAGCCTTATTCTTATATTCTTCATTTCCTGCGAATAATTGATTGATTAGATTTGTATGAATTAGTAAAATTTCATCTAAAATAATTATACTATTATTTTCTTTTTCACTTGATTTTAAATAATATTCAATTAATTTATCTGTAATTCCCTTTAAAGCTGATGTTACTATAATTATCTTCGATTGATTCAGATATTTTTTTATGATGCTTGAAATTTGGGAAAAAGAGTTTTTATCAGATAAACAGGACCCTCCAAATTTCATTACGGTTAACTTTGATTTGTTTTTATTAATGTCCATCATTCAGTAATCTCAAAAGCAATTCTATTTTTTTTTTTAACAAATAAAAAAATAATTAACTTATCAAGATTTTGTTTTTAAAGTTCTTGTTTAAAAAAGAAAATCTTAGTTTTTATATTAATAGGGTTATAAAGCATTTAACATGATTAATTTTCCTATAAAGCAAAAAAAAGAAAAACACATGATAATTAATTAAATTTGATATATAAGAAAGCTAAAATTTTATTATTCATTTCTTTCTTCATTCGGTAAAATGTGAAATTGCTTGAATGATTCCAATAATGAACTGAATGGTTAATATCATGGAAAGTATATAACCAAGATATCTATGAATTCCTTTGATTTTTATTCTGTTTTTAATAAGCATGGACGGAATGACTTGAAGCATTACAATTATTACCAGTATTAATCCAAAAACACCATGAATACTCTGTAGGACATCGTGTCCTTCAATAATAAGAGAAAAAAAGCCAAAGAAAAAGGAAGTTAAAATCAAAATACTAAAAATGTAAGCTACGATTT
>CAZIEC010000096.1:0-6146 GCA_964538145.1 uncultured archaeon | reverse complement strand
TGCCATTTCTAAAAGGATTTTTCAAAGAAGTCAAGAAAAAAACTCCAGGAATGATGACTTTAATTGCAATTGCAATATCCGTTGCTTATTTTTATAGCGTAGCTACCATATTTGGAATTGGTGGTGTTCCCTTTTTTTGGGAATTGGCAACATTAATCGATATCATGCTTCTTGGACATTGGATCGAGATGAGATCAATATTGGGAGCATCAAGAGCTTTAGAAAAATTAGTAGAATTAATGCCATCTCAGGCTCATCTATTCAAGGATGGTAATATCGTGGATGTTGATTTAAGCGAATTAAAAAAAGGAGATATAGTGGTTGTAAAACCCGGTGAGAAAGTACCCTCTGATGGCGTGATCGTAGAAGGGACCAGTTATATAGACGAATCGATGCTTACTGGAGAATCAATGCCTGTAGAAAAGAAAGTAGGAGATAAGGTAATAGGTGGCTCTGTAAATGGAAATAGTTCATTAAAAGTTAAAGTTGAGAAAACAGGTGAAGATTCTTATCTTTCAAAAGTCATAAATTTAGTAAGAGAAGCTCAAGCTACAAAATCTAAGACTCAGAGATTAGCTGATAAGGCAGCATTTTGGCTCACGATGATTGCAATAACCGTTGGTTTTACCACGCTGTTTACGTGGCTATTGGCAGGAATGCCTTTTAGTTTCTCCATAGAGAGAATGGCAACCGTAATGGTAATTACATGTCCTCATGCTCTTGGTCTTGCAATACCTCTTGTGGTTGCAATATCTACTGCTTTATCTGCGAAAAATGGATTATTAATTAGAAATCGAACTGCATTTGAAGCATCAAGGAAGATTTCAACAATTGTTTTTGATAAAACTGGAACTCTAACTGAAGGGAAATTTGGAGTTAGCTCCGTCCAATCTTATGCCGATGATTACGATGAGAAAGCAGTAATTCAATTAGCTGCGTCTTTAGAACAAAATTCTGAGCACCCAATAGCAAGAGGGATCGTTCAAAAAGCAAAAGAATTCAATGTAAGCATAAAACAACCATCTGAATTCAAGGCGATTAAAGGAAAAGGAGTTGAAGGTAAGATTGATGGAAAACTCGTGAGCATTGTTAGCCCAAAACATCTAAAGGAATTAAACATAGAAATTCCAATTTCATTAAAACCAAAAACTGTAGAAACAACTGTTTTTCTTTTGAATGATAGCAAATTAATTGGAGCAATAAGCCTTTCAGATCAAATCCGAGAAGAATCATATGAAGCAATTAAAGAATTAAAAGAGATGGGCATTAAGTGCTGGATGCTTACTGGTGATAACGCCCAAACCGCAGAACATGTTTCAAAAGAATTAAACCTTGATGGATATTTTGCTGAAGTCTTACCCCATGAAAAATTAGAGAAAGTTAAGGAATTACAAGCTAAGGGAGAATTTGTTGCCATGACAGGAGATGGAATTAATGATGCCCCAGCTTTAGCTCAAGCCAATGTGGGGATTGCAATTGGTTCTGGAACAGATGTAGCTGCTGAAACCGCAGATATTATTTTAGTTAATAGTAATCCAAAGGATGTCGCATCTCTCATCAGATTTGGGAAGGCAACATACAAGAAAATGATACAAAATCTTGCTTGGGCTACCGGATATAACGTTTTTGCCATACCATTGGCTGCAGGAGTGTTAATCGGTATAGGAATACTCATAACACCCGCGATTGGTGCCATCTTAATGTCTTTAAGCACTGTAATCGTTGCTATTAATGCTAAATTTTTAAAGGTTAAGAAATAAAATTTTTATCCTTAATGGAAGAAAACTTTTTTTCTTCATTTTTTTAATATTTTATTTCAAGAACATGTTAATAATTTATCAATTTTTTATTTTTTAAAAAAAGTATCATTAAAAAGAGACCAATATTCTTCTAATTTATTCTTTTTTATTATATAATGCGTGAAGTATCCTTTTTTTACACCCTCAATCAATCCAACATCTTCAAGTATTTTTAAATGATGAGAGATGGAAGATTGAGATTTATCTAGAATTGCTTCTAATTCACAAACGCAATAATCTCTTTCGTTTAAGATGTTTAATATAGATAATCGGTTTTCATTTCCTAAAGCATTAAAAAATTTAGAAAGATCTTGAATGATCTTGCTTTCTTTTAAAAATCTACCTTTATCCCGCAAATTTTGAAAGTAGTCATTAATATTAATTTCTTGTAGATTAATGCACGATTTCAAGCTCTCCATGATTTCACTTTTTCTTTCTTCTCTAATATTGATCACCAAATTATAATTAAAATTACAAATACATAATCAATTTGATACAATTGCACATTTTTTAAGAATAAAAATACATATAAAATTTTTTGAATAAATCATGATTTTTAAATTTGAATAAAAATTATAAAGAAAGTCATGAAAAATTAAGCTTTTTTCAATGTTAAAATTACCGATATTTACTCATTGCTTCATCATAACCTTCCCAAAATCCCCGTCTCCCTAAATACCTGCCCAAATAAACTAAAGACAACATTACCGGCACTTCCCAGAATAATCCCATGGTAGTCCCTAAAGCTGCAATGGAGCCAACACCATACATGGCGACGGCAACGGCAATGGCAATCTCGAAATGGCTTGAAGATCCTATGATGACTGTTATGATCGCGCTTTTATAAGGTAGTTTAAAGAGTTTAGTCATTAGAATGTTATAACCTACTACAATTGCAAAACCGACCAAGAGTGGAATGGTTATTAACAACAATAAATCTGGATTATCTATTAAAACTTGACCGTTCAATGAAAATAAAACAATTAGAGTCATTAATAATGCGATTATGGCTATTGTGGACACTGCTGGTCTATATTTATTGTTAAACCAATCTTCACCTTTTGATTTTGTCAATGTTTTCTTACTTATTATGCCAAAAATTAATGGAACTCCTATAAACACGACCAATGATATTAATAATATTAATGGATTCAAAGGAATTTTCTTTTCTAGTGTTATATTTGCTAATGCAACTAAAAGAGAAACTACAGGGACATATAAGATGATAATGGTTAATGTATTCACGCTCGTCGTTATGACATTCTGTTCTTGATTTCCTTTTGCTAACCAACCCCAAACTAAGACCATTGCAGTACAAGGACTGCTACTTAGTAGAATTACAGCGAAAACGAGTTGTTCATTTCCTCCTACAAATATAATTGCCATTGCAACGCCAACTAGCGGTGCAACTATCCAATTTGATAAGAGCGTGAGTAGAATGGGCTTCGGATTTTTACCTAATTTTTTCACTTCTGAGGCTTGCAAGTTTAACATTGCCGGATACATCATTAAGAACAAGCATATTCCAATCGGTATGGAAATCCCTCCTATTTGCCAAGAGTTAATTGTTTCGCTAAGACCAGGAATGTATTGGGAGAAAAGAATTCCAATTATGATACAAATCACTATCCAAATAGGCAAGTATTTTTCAAAAATGCTTAATGCTTTTACTTCACTCATTTTTTAACCTTCCATGTTGAAATTATTTAAATATATTTAAATTATAAAATTTTGAATTGGATTTAAGTATATCGATTTGGATGAAGATATTTTGATTCAGAAAAAATTTAAAAATTTCTTAAATGAATAATATTAAGAGAAGGAAATAATTATTAGGATTAGACCGAGTAGGATTTATCCAATTTTTCTCTAATATAACAAATACTACACTTGTTTGAAAAACAAGGTTCTCCACAAATTTCGCAACTGCCAACTTCTTTTTTCTGAATCCTTTGGTTTAAAAGTGGATGCATCTTTTTAAGAAAATTAGAATAAAAGTCTAATTTTTTTCCAGCAAATTCACTTTCTAATTGATCCAATAAGGCATTATATTTTAATGAAGTAGCTTGCTTGGAATATGGACACGGTTCCTTGAAATAAATAATCTCGTTAAACTCACAGTAGATCCTATTTTCTTCCTCAGACATCTTGCATAAAGGTTTGACTTTTCTAACAAATCCATCTCCTTCTCTTAAGACTGGATATTGCTTCTTTAAAAATTCAATGTTCCAATTTATAATATTCCCAAATAATACGGAAACTTCATCATCAAGATTATGGCCTGTAGTTAACACATCATAACCGAGATCTCTGGCAGTTTTATTCATGTAATATCTTTTAACAGTACCACATATAGAACAAGTTGGTTTTCGTATTATTTTTCTCAGGCTTGGTATTGTGGCAAGTTCTTCCTTTAATTCTACGATGTGAACATCTCTTCCTAACCTTTTAGCAAAAGCTAAGATGATATCTCTTGCTTTTTCTGAGGTTTTCTCGATTCCTAAATTAATAAATAATCCATCAACTTCATAACCTAATTTCACTAAAGAATGCCAAAGTGCAAAACAATCTTTTCCTCCAGACACTGCGATCAAGATCTTTTCATCTTCGGAGAACATTTTATATTTTTTTATTGTTTTCTGTATTCTTCTCCGATACCACTCAGAATAATGTTCCTTGCACAAAGAGATCCTATATTTTGGTAAATCTATATCAGAGACTCTTTTAATTCCTTGAGACTTACACATGACACAATTGTACCGCCTATTTGATTTTTTCATTTGCTTGAATCACTAATTTCTGTTTTTTTCTATTTCTAATATCAAGAAGCAAAACTACTTTCAGTGTTTCAGATTATATTATTAAAGAAAAAATATATAATTATTAATTAGACTGAGAACATTAATTATTTTAAAAATTTAAATTTAATAGCTAAATTTTGCACGATTATATTGTGGATTTTAGATTTTGACATTGAAAATATTATCATTTAATACTCGAATTTAATTTGCTTAATGACAGAAGTTTAATATTTTAAGAATGACTTTTGAATGGAATCATTAATATAACATTAGGAATAAAAGAAAAAAAAGATGAAAATTGGACCAAAAAACGAAAAGACAAAAATTAATGATAGAATTCATTGAAAATGGAAAGAGGAAGTTGAGTTTTCTAGATATCAAGCGAGTGCAAAATAGAAAGGCTAAAACGATTGTAGATATCCCAAAGCCTTTCTTAAAATGGGCAGGTGGTAAAAGGCAATTGATATCTCAAATGGACCCTTTCTTTCCAATAAAGTTTAATAAGTATATAGAGCCTTTTGTTGGAGGTGGCGCAATTTTCTTCTATTTATTGCCAAAGCGAGCAATATTAATGGATATAAATCAAGAATTAATAAATGTTTATAATGTAATTAAAAATAACATCAAAGAACTTATCAATTCTTTAAAGAAACATATAAATGAACAAGAATATTACTATAAAATTCGAAACTTAGACAGAGATCCTAGTATTTATGAAAGTTTAACAAATGTCGAAAAAGCCTCCAGAACTATCTACTTGAATAGGTGCTGTTATAATGGATTATATAGAGTAAACAGCAAGGGACAATTTAACGTCCCTTTTGGAAGATATAAAAACCCTCAATTTTGCGATGAGAAAAATCTTATTGCAGTTCATAAAGCACTTAAAAATGTAGAGATTGTCAATGCTTCTTTCGAAAAATGTTTAGATTTTGCTGAAAAAGATGATTTCATATATTTTGACCCTCCTTATGTTCCCATATCCAGTTCTTCTAACTTTACGAGCTATACTAAAGATAATTTTGGAAGAGAGGATCAAATCAAGCTTCTTGATGTTTTTAAAGCCCTGGATGAGCGAGGTTGCAAGGTGATGCTAAGCAATTCTTATAATGATTTTATTCTAGATTTATACAAGGGTTATAAAATTAATATCTTGCAGGCAAAAAGAGCAATAAATAGCGATGCAAAAAAGAGAGGAGAGATAAGGGAATTACTTATTACCAATTTTTAGAAATGTAAACTTCTTGAGAATTTTATTAATTAATTGGTTATTACATGAACCATTTTGAAATTTTTTATCAAATTACAATAAAAATTATTCCATATCTTCAAATTTAATTATCTTAATATCAGATTCTCTTATTAAATCCTCTTTTACTTTATTATCCATGTAATAACCTTCCTTATATACTATTTTTTTGATTCCAGCATTTATAATAACCTTCAAGCAACTCATGCAAGGAAAGGTTGTCGAATACATTATTGTATTTCCTTCAATAGAGGTCCCATGAAGCGCTGCTTGAATGATGCAATTTAGTTCAGCATG
>CAZIEC010000095.1:0-9353 GCA_964538145.1 uncultured archaeon | reverse complement strand
TTATTGATCGGAACGAGTGGATGGGGTTATGATGAGTGGGTGGGACCATTTTATCCCCGTTGGTTGCGCAAGGAAGATTTTTTGCATTATTATTCAGAGGTTTTTTATACCACGGAGGTTAATACTACTTTTTATCACATTCCAAGTTATCGCGTGGTAGATGGTTGGGTTCAGCGCACGCCATTGGATTTTAAATTTTCGGTGAAGCTACCAAGAACCATTACTCATGAAGCAAAATTAGATTTGAATGAATGTTCTGATGATTTGAGAAGGTTTTTGAGCGTGATGAAGCCGTTATTAGATTCGGACAAGTTTCTTGCTTTTTTGATCCAATTACCCCCGTCTTTCAGACGGGATGAACATTTTGATAATTTAGTGAGGTTCATTGACGAATGGCCTATTGACATTAGCTCTGAAGGGTCAAACTTGGTTGTGGAGTTTCGGCACGAGTCTTGGATGAGAGATGATGTATTTGATTTCTTGCGGCGTGAAGGCGTGAGTTATTGCATGGTTGTGGAACCCTTATTGCCGCTTAAAATGGAAGTCACGAATAAAAGTTTAGCATATGTCCGATTTCATGGATTTGGTAAGAAAATTTGGTTTGATTATTATTTTAAGGAGGAGGAAATAAGAGACTGGGCATTACAGTTGCGTTCAGGCGTTTTAGGCAAGGCGGACAAGATTTGCATTTATTTTAACAACCATTTTTCGGGTTATGCTGCTAAGAATGCCTTAATGATGATAAAAGAGTTAGGCGGAGTCTTACGCCGTGATCCTAAAGATATAACTTCATTAGATATTGATAAGAGGGCAGGTCGTTTATCTTCTGGTCAAACAAGCTTGGACCGTTTTTTCAAGGTGTCTTAACATCATATATTTTCGAGAAGTCATTAAAATTTTTTAGAACTAATTATTAATTAATATTTATCACTTGTATTTATTATTGGAGCACTTTTTTAGCGTGGTTTTAAAAAATGGTGAAAATAGTAGTTTTGGGAGCTGGTTCAATTGGCAGTTTATTTGGTGGTTATTTAGCGAGCTTAAAATTGGGGGCTTTTGATGTTGAGGTCTATTTTGCTTGTCGTCGAGCTCATGCAGACGCAATAAATGAAGGTTGCTTGCAGATCGAGGTTGGAGAGAGAATTATAGAAGTTGATGGCATTCAAGCTTTTTTTAGATCAAGTGATTTGTTAGAGATTGCGTCTTCATGGGAAGAAGATTCTCATGGTAATAAGATTGATTTTTTAATTTTGAGCGTTAAGGTTTTTGACTTGGAGACGATTTTGAAAGAATATCGAGGTTTATTGGATGCAAGCCGATGGGTTGTGATTTTACAAAACGGAATTGGAAACGAGGAGCTTGTCAAAAAATATTGCAATGCCAGCAAGATCATTCGCATTATCACATCTCATGGTGCCGTATTGGAGAAGCCCGGTGTAGTGATCCATACAGGCCATGGTTTTGTCAAGATTGGCAGTCCATTCTTAAGGAATGTTAATATAGATGAGCTTGACATGCGAAATGGGTTGAGATTATTAAAGGAACTTCTGGATTCTAGTGGATTAGGTTGCGAGATCTCTGACGATATCATTCACGATGCTTGGAAGAAGGTAATTGTAAATGTTGGAATTAATCCATTAGGCGCTTTAACGCGCTTGAGGAACGGTGATTTATTGAATGATGTTAAATTAAAAGATTTGATAAGTTCTTTAGTGGAGGAAGCGGTAGTCGTAGCTAATGCTGTTGGCTTAAACTTGGACAAGAATGAGTGCTTGGAGCTCACTTTCTCAGTTGCAGATAAAACGAGAGAAAATTTGAACTCCATGCTCCAAGATATTTTAAGAGGGCGGCAAACAGAGATTGAATTCATGAACGGTAAGATCGTTTCTTTGGCTGAAGAATTAGGTATAAGCGTTCCCATGAACGATATTATTGTAAGATTGATTCGTGGATTAGAGAGATCGATGCTAAAAGCTGGAGGGATGAATTGAAGTTAAATAGAAAAGAGAAGTTATTAAAATTTAATTTTTTAAATGAACCGATTAATGATTTTAACCTTGAAATGTTTGAAGTAAACGTGTAGAATTAGTTTAGAAATAGGGTAAACCAGGAGATTTTCAATCTGCTTTTCTTATCATGTAGTAGGCATTTTCTCCATCTCTATAATAAGCATATTTAATGGAATGGATGGAGAAATTAAATTTTTTATATAGGGAAATGGCTGGAGTATTGCTCACTCTTACTTCGAGGACATATTCATCAATTCCATATTTTTTGATTTCTTTCATGGACATTGTTAATAAAGTTGTTGCGATTCCAAGCCTTCTATAATCCTTGGATACGGCTATGGAAACCAGATGTCCTTTTTTATATATTTTGAACTCATCAACAGAAGGTACTTTTTCTACTCTCCACATTATGTATCCCACAACTTTTCCTTCCTGATCGCATGCCACCAAGAAAGCATCTCCAAAATTATCAAGCAAGCTTTTATAGAAGAAGTATGGATAATCTTCTGGGAGTTCATTCAAGTTAACTTGCATTACGCCATCCAGATCTTCTTCCGTGCATTTTCTGATAATGACTGGTTTATTTGGCATTCCGAGAGTATCGTTCATTGGTTTAGAATTTTTATCCGTGCCCATTTTATCTCATTTTAAATATTTGTTCGATTTTAGGAATAATTGAAATTTAGCTATATAAGAAATAATTTTTGGGAAATTTAAGGTTTTTTAATTGTGAGTGTGATTTGTTTGAGGTTAGTTCAAAATATCGAAAGCTCTATTTTTCTGCTCGTTAATGTACTTGATGATAAGGTCGAGCGATTCTTGAATATTTTGCTTGTTGTCGAAATTTTCAATGATTTTAAGAAGATCACTTTCTTTTAAATTTTTAAGTCTTTTAGCTTCTTTTATCATCAATGGAATAGCCCTAACGATGTTATCCACGATCGTGACATCTGCCCATATGGAAGTTCTACTAATCGGATTTAAATCGATTGCGATAACTTTTTTTCCTAATTTTTTAAGAGCTTCAGTCCTATCACCATCTTCGAGAGGTACTAGAACTACATCGCTGATCTTTATACCTTCAGGATCTACTTTTCTCCTGTTACTTGAGAGTTCTTTGATTTCGACCATTTTTTTTTCATTAGTTCCAAGAATCTTTCGTGCTCCTTCTTTTTCAAGTAATTCTTTTATTGCTTTAACGCGCCCTTTTTTTCCATAAAAAATATTAATTTCAAGAGGTGCATTGACTTCATTTGAAAGGTTGATTAACTCCCTTGCGCATAGAGCAGCAGCATTTCCATTAACGCTAATGATTGGATGTTTTGCTAGAAGCAAGAGCGCTACTGCAGCTTCAATTGCTTTTCTTGCGGGAGTCGTAGTTTTTTCACCAATTATATAGTCAAAGCACTCACCTCTACCGTGAGCTATTAATCCGGCTTCTGCTACTATTAGATTTTTCATTCCTTCGATAATTTTGTGTCTATATAGCAAGCTTTCGTACCTTGGGTGATCCCTTGGAATTTGATTCGAATGTTCGTGGTTATTTTTCATTAGATATCAGAATTTAATTGTAGTACTTTATATGCATAAAAAATAAAGGAAAACTATTAATCTTTTGAAAATTTTATAATCTTGTTGATATTCATGAGCCAAGAAAAGCACTTAAAAAGCGATGATTTAAAGAGGTATAAAACAAAGAAATTATTAGAACACCTTAAATCCAAGAAAGGTTTTCATACTGAATTAATTTCTTTGTACATACCCCATGATAGAAAACTTTCAGATGTAACTAATTATTTAAAGAATGAGATTAGCGAGAGCCAGAACATTAAATCGAAGTTGACAAGAAAAAACGTGTTGGACGGGATTTCAACGTTATTGGGCATTCTTAGAAATTATAAGGAAGTCCCAGAGAATGGTTTAGTCTTATTTGCAGGAGCAATTCCGCAAAATGACACTCCAGGAACGGAGAGAATGGAAAAATATATAGTGGATCCCCCCGAAAAAGTAAAAACTTTCAGGTATCATTGTGCGAGTGAATTTTTATTATGGCCTTTAGAAGAAATGCTGCAACCCAAGGAAACTTATGGATTAATCGCTATAGGGCGCAAGGAAGCAGCAGTTGGATACATTCGAGGAAATCACATGGAGGTAATTCGTGAGTTTACTTCAGGAATACACGGAAAGCATAGAGCAGGGGGGCAATCACAGAGAAGATACGAACGCATTATCGAAGAAACTGAAAAGAGATTTTATAGGCACATTTCCGATGAGATCAATAAGGTATTCTTGAAGATGGAAAAATTAAATGGTATTTTTATAGGTGGTCCCGGTCCTTCAAAGGAAAAATTTGTTGCGGATGAAAGCTTGGATTATCGATTGCGTGAAAAAATATTAGATGTCGTGGATTTAGGCTATAGTGGCGTGGAGGGATTGAGAGAACTCGTTGATAAAATAAAGGATAAGATTTCTGATGTGAAATACATTCGAGAAAAAATGATAATGGCCAAGTTCATGAAAGAAATAACCACAGATTCTGGAATGGCAGTTTATGGTCTTGAAGAAGTGGAACGGGCATTGAACATGGGTTCAGTGGACACGCTCATTCTTTCTGAAAAATTAGATTTATATAAAGCTAAAGGTGAATGCGCGAATTGTGGTTATCAAGAATATAGAGATATTAAATATTCAGATTTGGAGAGGTTAGAGAATGACGTGCAAGAAGAGATGTGTCCTAAATGTGGATCAAATTCATTTAAAATCGTAGAAAGCACTTCAATTATTGAATTCTTAGGAGATATTGCTGAGACAATGGGCACGAATGTTGAAATCCTATCAGCAGACACGGAGGAGGGAGAGATGTTATATAGCACGTTTGGTGGGATTGTTGCTCTCTTGAGATACAAGATTAACTATTAGTCTTTATTTTTATATCAAGATATTTTTATTTTATTACGTGAAAAATTAGGTGAAATGATTTGAATCTGAAAGAAGCATTATCTAATCTGAGCATATTGATGTTTGGTGGAAAAGGAGGCGTCGGAAAGACAACCTGCGCATCTAGTTCGGCAATTTGGGCAGCCGATATGGGACGAAATGTTTTAATAATCAGTACTGATCCTGCTCATTCATTAGGAGATAGTTTAGGTTTAGAATTGATCCAAGGAGAGCTCACGCCAGTACCAGGCGTTGATAAATTAACTGCATTAGAGATAAATCCAAGAGCAGATATGAAAGAGGTGAGTACATTAATAGGTGGTAGTCCAGTTGATGAAATGAATCTTGATGGAATTTTAGGTTCGCTTCCCATAATGGATGACATAAAGGACATGAGCAGCTTGAGTCCTCCAGGAATAGATGAGGCAATGGCTTTAATGAAGTTGCTTGAATTCATTGAGACCGAGCATGAATTTGATTTAATAATTTTTGATACCGCTCCAACTGGACACACGCTAAGATTTCTTAATTTGCCTGAAACTTTATCTACTTGGATAGGGAAGTTAATTAAGATGAGGTTAAAATTGGGTAAATTTTTTGGGGCATTTAAGCGTTTATTTTCTGGCTCTGATAAAGAAGAAGATAGGTCATTGGAGATATTAGAAAAGTTAAATGAGGCGATACTTAGAGCTAGAGAGGACTTAACGGATCCCACGAAAAATAGTTTTATTGTTGTAATGATTCCAGAGGAGATGGCAATTACAGAGACTGGACGCTTATTAAATGAGTTAATCAAGTATGAAATCCCTGCTGATAATATAATCGTGAATCAGTTATATCCTGAGGGGGCAAATTTATGTGATTTTTGTCGAGCTCGGCAAAAAATGCAAGAGCGCAATTTGATTAAGATTGAATCAATATTTAAAGAAAAGATGGGTAAAAACATAATTAAATTGCCATTATTTAACGATGAAATAAGAGGTATTGAAAACTTGCGGAAATTGCATCAATTTCTAATAAAATAACTATTATTTTTTTAATCCTTTAATAAGTTTGCAGAACTGACATGGCCCATCTATCATCATAAGTGTTCCGCACGATTCGCAGAACTTGAAAGTTTCATTATTCCGGTATTTAAGGAGTATTTTAGAAATTTCTTCTAAACTTTTAAATAAGTTATATTCAATCTCAGGGCTGAAATTCTTGCATTTATCAATAAAATTGGAAGTTGTTTCTTCAAATTCGTCAGTAAAAGATTTTTCATAGACGCAATGATTTAATCTCGTGTCAATTCCTTTGAGATGGGCATACAGATTTACCTCATTCTTTGGGATTCTCATTAGTGGATGAATGATTCTGAAATTTAGAATTTTCCCAACTTGAAAAGATGGAAAAGAAAATAAAGATGTTATTGCTTTATATCGCTTTTTTAAAAGATTATATAGAAAGACTCTAGAGATATCAGATAAATCCAAGGGAGAGGCGAGCACGTTAAACCTGCTATTTCTCATTATCCTTGAAATAGCATGATCTTGAATCATTATACAAACTTGACAAGGGTTAGGACTATTGTTAGGGTCATTTTTTCTCAATTTGATGACATCATCAAGAGTCATTCCAATTTCATCTTCGAATGAGATGATTTCATAGGATATTTCTAGATTCTTGCAAAAATATACTAAAGAATTGATTTTATCCTTGCCATAATTTTTAATACCCTCGTCGATTATGAAAACTTTAATTATATTACTCTTATAAGTTCGGGATTGCCTTAATTGTAATAAATAAATTAGCACTAAAGCATTTGGATGGCAAGCAAGAGGGACCGCTAGTGAATCTTGTTGAGAGTATAAGTTATATTTAGAGATTGTCTTGCTTACAACCTTTTCAATGCTTGTTGTAAAGCATTCGTGGCAGAGATATTGTCCTGACTGTTTTCTAAATACTTTTGCCGGCTTCTTGCATTTAACACAATTTTTATTATCAGTCTTAATTAACATTTGTTCAATTTAAGGGAATTATCTCAATGAATTTGATTTATCATGCATTACATCCAAAATAGATTAACTCCAAATTTTAAAAATGATAGTAAGAAATTTGCCAATAGTAATGATGTAGCAATGACCCTAATAGTAGTGAGAACGATTTTCTTGTGTTTTTTGTTTTCATCATGTAGATATTCATATTTTACTTCAAATAAAGTACCTGGTTTTATGGAAGTATTTTCTGGGAGCGTGATTGATACGGTATCTTTAAATCCATCGCCGATTTTATCTACTAACTCGTAATTCTTTTCACCAAGCAAAATAAACTCATTTTCATTAATTTTCTTATCACTTGTTGGATAAATTTTTACTTGAATTACCTTTTCTACTCGGTATTCTGATAAGTTGCACTCAAGATTCTTACCCTCGTATTCAAACTTGTCAGTTTTAATCTTTTTTTTAGTGTATGATGCTCCGAAAATTCTATTTACAATTTCTTTCACGATTCTATCTCCATCAAAAGCAGGAATGGGTAGCATGTTAAATAAAGCAACGCTAAATCCAATAACAAATAACCACATGATTTCTTTTAACCAGAACTCTGGCCAAAATGGGGTCAAGAATTTTGCTATATCATTTTTATACATCCAGAATACCGTAGTTTGAACACCAACAAACACGCCAACCACTTGAGCCCTCACGATATAATCTTTACCACCATTAGTGGAAAAATTTAATGCTTTTAAATTAAAATTGGTCAAGAAGAATTCTAAAGTCTTTCCACTAGATACATTGATTTGCGTTCCATTGATTTTTGTAATCATTATGCTTGTTTCTTGGTTGCTGGTGAAATTAAAAGTAATTTTTAATTCATTATTTGAAACATATACATAACTTATATTCAAATGGTATCGTGGGCCAAGAGTAACGTTTCTTTCGAAAAAAGTATCCACGTTTGGGTTATATACTTTAAAAGTGAGGTTATCTCCAATGGAGCATTTTATTTTTGAACGATTATTTAGAATGTATCCTAAATTAATTCCCTTGTTTTCATCCAAATAAACATAAGAATGATCCGGTTCTCCTTGTTTTTTAATTGCTATGATTGCATCTCCAGGTTGCAAGTTTCCATGATTAAAGCCACCTTGAGTTGGTTCTAGAACCGAGTATATGCTAGTTACTTGAACATACCATGGCGCTGTGATATAAGGAAATAAGATTAATAAAAGAAAACCAATTCCTGCAACGATGGCATTAGCATAAGTTCCCGCAGCAGCAATTCTCAACCTCGTTTTTGAAGAAAATTTTGTTGAATTAAGTTCTCGTTCATCAACTTCTACAAAAGCACCAAATCCAACTATATAAAAAATTCCGACACCAAGAACTCCTGTGGATTTAATTTCAACTCCATCCACGGAGGCAGAAATTCCATGCGAAAACTCATGAGTAGTTATAATGAATAACAATGGTAAGATTAAATAGAAAAATATGGGTAATTCTATAGTCACGCCTGGAATTAATGGGATTATCACATTTTCAATTTTGGGAGTAAAAATCAAACTGATGACGTTTGAAAATAAAAAGTAAAAACCATAGATGGTAAAGCCAAATGATACAAAAATGCCTATATTCCAGAAAATTCTCCAAAATTTTGGTCCTTTTCGAGATATTCTTGTAATAATCTTATTTAATCTTCTTGTTCTAAAGATTGCTAATAATGGGAAAAAGACGCTATAAGCTTTTTTTTTATTTTTAAGTAATACAATGGCCAGTCCGACCATTATCCAAAAAATTAAGGAAAGTAAGAACCAAGGGTTTAGAATAAAATCGAGTATAAAATTTTGAATTAACATTTATTTAGTAAACTCTCATGTTTTTTAACTAAAAATTAAAATTTATCATGAAAATTAAGTTTAATTTTTTCTTGAATGTTAGAATAGTAATTCAGATATAATTACTTGATTAACTCTAAATAACCATTCTTTTCAAGAAATTTTTTATCTATAAAGAAATTTTGTTTAATATCTTGTTTTAATTCATATTTAGAGAGAATGACGGATTTGGGAATCCATAATTTGTTGCCAGAATTATTTTCTAATAATATCGCTTTTTCAGTAATTTTCTTTATTGAACCTTCTATTTTTTTTGTCGAACTTAAAATAAAGTCTTTATTTTGAGTTTTAGTTATCGCATTTGCATCAGTTTTAAATAAGAAGTTAAAATTTCTTAATTCTAAATAATCGGCATCGCCTAGAATAGATGGTTTTGATGAACTGGTCGCATGTATGATTTTTTCGTTTAGGAGATGCGTTAGAAGTATCTTCATTATATCAATTTGAGCCTCATCCAAGGCTTTCATATAATTACCGATGTGAATCCATAATCTATTAGCATTTTCATGTTCCCACCTAAAAGAAATTTT
>CAZIEC010000094.1:4499-9448 GCA_964538145.1 uncultured archaeon | reverse complement strand
TACCTCGTTTTAGCCATTCCTAATGGAGTAATTGAGATGAAACAAAGTAAGATTGTCGTGAAGATTAAAAAATATCTGTATTCTTTCTTCAATAGAAAATAAACCTCTATTCAGTTGTAAATTAATTTTATTTTTTTAAATTTTACTTAAAATTAAAAACTATCGGTGTTTAGAAATTTTTATACCAAAAACATTACTTAATATTTTTAGAAACAAGATAGAAAATCTAAAACTTGAAGTGAACTAAAAATTTAAAATATTTCACTTATGTCCTTATATAGATAATCGCTGTTGGTCTTAAATTCTTCATATGTAACGAATAATCTCAAAAAAGAAGGAAGGCTACCTAAAATTGCTGCTCCATTAAAAATAGCATATTGAAGATTGTCTGGCACGTAAAATTTTAATAGAGTATCTAATTTATCATAGAAGCCGTCAAATTCAACTGGTACTTGCGTCTCACTTATAGTAGGAATCGTTGGTTGTAATTCTGTTGGTTTTTCTAAAGGTTTCCCACAATATGGACAAAATAAAGATGAACTGTCCATTATTTCCTTGTGACAATGCTTACAATAAATTTTATCAGCCGATTTTTCAACCGTTTCCTTTGTTGGAGTTAAATCAATCTTAATCTCTGGCAATTTGAGTTGACCTCCGCAAGAAGGACAGTATTCTTTTCCATCAGATAAATCAACATAAACGCCACAATGTGGACAAGTATCTCCTGTCTTTTTTGTAGATTCTACTGGTCTTAATCTGGGTTTTTCTTTAGTAATTGTAGTGCCAACCTTTTTAATTCTTGGAATCCCACCTAATTCTGGGAGGTATCTTAAAAGTTCCAATTTTAATCTCTCCTCAAACCCAGAATAAGATAAATTTCCTCCCGAAAGGACCACGTGTGAAAGCAATTCTGACCAATATTGTTTATCTACATTTTTAAGGCTTGCAATGACCGCCTTTGGAATGCTCATTACAGGATATCCCAATAAATTTGGTTGAAATAAGACCTCTGGGGCTTCATAGAATACATAATTAGGAATGCTAACACTTGAGCCATCTGGTAAAGATAAAGTCAAGCTATCATTTGTTTTAGGGACATTAGTTGAATCTAAAATAAAATAACAATTTCTTTCTTTAATTTCCCTTATGATTTCATCGGCAGCAGAAGATTCTATATTAATTCCCTCTCTTAAAAGGAGGTTCTTTAAATATTGATTAATATCCATTCCAGCAAGAGGCAATTTTTGGACTGCCTGATCAATTATTTGTCCATTTATGATTGGACAAATCCAAGTAATACCATCACCACTCTCTATAACAAGGCCAGTAGTTAAACCAACACTAAATATCGATAAAATTGGTGTTGGAACCATTATGAGACTCTTTACTCTATGGGTTTCGTATAAGACTCGTGCAATATACTCTTTAACATCTTTTTGCACGAAAGGTTGCTCAGTATATAAAACTGGATATTCAGAGAGATTTTCTATTCTTAACAATGAATAAAAGATGTAATTTAAGATTTCATAATAATCATTCCAATCTAAAATATTACCTCTTTCAATGGGGTGTTTTACTTTCAATACACCCCTCATTCTCATGGCATCGTTCCCAACATATATATTTCTTGGTCCAACATCAACCATTATTGTTTTATATTTTTCAGTACCAGTTATTGTTGGAAATACGAATCGAGGGGCTGGTTCACCGGCAAAACCGATTTTTACATAAGCACTTCCTATATCAATGATTATTGGAGTGCCAGGGAGTGTTATTGCCATGATAAAAACAACATTAAGTTTTTTATTTTATATAAAATTTCTAAATAAATATCTAAATTTAAGTATTCTGATATTATTAATAAAAATTATTTTCTTTAAAGATATTTGTCTAAATTTTTAATTTAATAATTATATTTATTTTAAAGAAACATTACACCAAGATTTTATATAAAACCTTTAGCACGTCAGTTTGGCTCACAATTCCTATTAATTGATTTCTGGTATCGACGACGGGCAACCTTTCAATATCGTTCTCAAACATTAGTTTCATGACACGTTTAAGGTTATCGCTCTCTTTAACAAAAATGGGATTTTCAGTCATTAAATCCCTAACTCTTGTCTTAGTGGTCTCTAAATCCATAGCAAAACGTGCTAATCTAATATCTCTCTGTGTAATTATTCCTATTAATTCTTTTGAAACTTCATCTTTAACAACTGGTAACCCCCCAATTTTTTTTCTTAGCATTAAAAGCTCAGTATTACTAATTTTTGCTTCTGGTGTTGTAAAAATGGGATTGTATATCATGAATTCTGACACTAAGATATCATCAATTTTGATTTTTTTATTAATCAAAACAGTTCACCAGTAGAAAAAAATAATTTAGTATCAAAATATATCAACAAATCTTATGGAAGGTAATTATAAAAACAATTAAAATCTAATCAATGTTCTAAGTTTAACAAAATTTTCAATTTCTTTTCCAATTTAATGAGTTCTGGCTCTATTCTTTTATAAGTTTTTAACAAATATTTTCCCCATTCGCTTAACTTGACATATCCACCTCCACCAGGACCGCCTTTTCCAGTAATTACTGGAGACATTCCAGTTCTTCTCTCTATTCTCTTTAAAATGTTCCATGCATATTTATAAGAATAATTACATTCCTTTGCTGCCTTAGTAAGAGATTTAAGCGCATCATTTTCAGTATTTGCAATGCTCTCTAATAATTTTGCCCATCCAGCTCCCAATATGTTTTTAGGTTCTCCATTCTTGAATTTAAGCCAAAACTTAATGCCAAAGCTAATTCTATTCTTTAAATCATCAATTTTTTTTAGATCCATGGAACCTTCTTTCATATTATTTAATTTATTTACAAGTATTATAATTCTTTTTCAAGAAAAGTATGAAAAAAAATTAATAACAAGGAAAATTTTTATCCTTACAAATTATTGACAGAGCACGCAAAATGTTTTTTTCAAGCGGTCCTTCGATTAAGAATGGTAAAGAAGTCATAAAAGGTTTATATTATTTTCCCGAAGTTGGAATGTTGGATTGCAATCAATACATAATCCATGAAAGGACTTCCGATGAGTTAATCTTATTTGATGCCGGCAATGGTATAACAATGAATGGCTTGATTAAGGGATTAGATAAAATTGGTTTGGACTATACTAATATTACAAACATTTTTATTACTCACGAGCACGTTGACCATGTTTTAGGATTATATCCCTTAATGAAATTATTAAAAGATGATCCTCCAAAAATCCATGCTTTAGGAGAAACTGCAAGAATTCTGCAATCAGGTGATGAATCAAGAATATTTCCTGGAAATCTTGGAATTAATGCAAGTATGTTTGGAATAGAAATTATTCCTCTCAAGGTAAATGAACTCGTGGATGGCCAAAAAATCAAGTTGAGTAATGAATATACTTTTCGCGTATTGTACACTCCAGGACATTCTTTAGGATCAGCATGTTATTATGAACCGTTAAAAAAAATTCTCATTCCGGGAGATTTAGTTTTTATTGGAGGAAGTTTTGGGAGATACGACTTTCCTGGGGGTTCTTTACCGGTATTGATAGAATCGATTAAAAAAGTTAATGATTTAGATGTGAAATATTTATTACCTGGGCATATGGGAATAAGTACGAACGGTAATAGAGAAATTCAACATTCTTACGCTGTTATTCAATCGTTAAGATCCTATTTTTTTTAATTTTCTTAACATTTTTTTTAGAAAAATAGGGATTTAACATGTTACAAGATTTCTTATAAAAGTATGAGAAGGTTTTTTAAATTAGGATTTACATATTAATTTTAACAATTTCAATAAAAAATTATATTTAAAAAAATATTAAAATATCAAGTGTTAGACATGCCAGAAAAAAAAGAAAAACCAGTAGATCATGTAATCTTAAGATCATATCCAAAAGTTATTTTCTTTTGGCCATTATTGATAACATCGTTTATTTTATGGTTGTTACAACTATTATATCCTACACCAGTTGCAATTTTCGGAAATGTCTGGATGATCGTTTTCTTTATAAACTTATTTATTATAGCTTTTGATTTCTCATCCACGAAATTCTTTGTATTAGTATTAATTATCGTTGTTGTTATTTTACTCTTAATTTTCTTAGTCATTCCAAATTATGCTTTGCCAGCATTACCTGCGTTCAATCTGATGATAACAGCAGAGTTTTATTTAGCAGTGACTCTTATCCTTGTTTTCATATTAGGATTTGTTGTTCTCAGTTCAAGATTTGACTACTGGAAGATAGAAAGAAATGAAATTTATCACAAATCTGGGATCTTTACCTCAGCAGAGAGAATTCCAACAAAATCATTAAGAATCAAAAAATCCATTCCTGATGTGTTTGAATTCTTCTTATTACGATCTGGTTCGATTACTCTAATGCCAGGACATGGGGATGTAATTCCATTAAACACCGTACTTAATGTAAACAAGAAAGCTGATCAGATAGATACCCTATTATCATACGTGTCGGTAGAACCAGATGAAGTAGATGGTGTTTAAATTAGAAAAACTCTCAAATCACATTTATAAAACTTATTTTTTTATTTAATTTTTTAAAATTGTTGTTTATCTTTTTTTATACATTTAATTCAGCTTTGAAGCAAAATATCAAAAGATTTAAAAGTAATAATCTTGATAAGAGAATTTTTTTATTAGAAGTCATGAAATATAATCTAAAATAGTCAACAACTTTATAATTTTTCATTACATTTTCAAAATATATTACATCTGTTATCACAAATCGGTTAGAGATTTCTTGAAAATGGAGAAACCAATTCTTTTATTTGATTTTGATGGTGTTATTATTACTCAAAAAGCTTTGGAGTATACTGCTTTAAAATTATTAAAGAAAAAGTTTTTTGGATGGCGAAATGTAAGAGAATTAAGATTAATAGATTTTGCTAGA
>CAZIEC010000094.1:0-4399 GCA_964538145.1 uncultured archaeon | reverse complement strand
GTAAGGAAATTAATTGATGAACTAGGAAATCTTCTTGAAGATCAAGAATTACGAGTCCCTATTACTTATGTTTTGAGTATAATAGCTGAAAATGAAATTTCCTTGATTAATAATAAGATAATTGAGCAAATAATCAAATTTTTAGACTCTACTGATGAAAAAATAATAATAAATTCAATAATTATTGTTGGATTTTCATTATTAGCAAATCCCAATGAATTTAAAGCTATTGCAGCGAGATTTGTTAGATTTATCAAAAATGAGAATGAGGATATAAGAGATAATGCCCATTATTTTTTGCAGTCATTATTCGAGAAAAAAATTTTTAATCCATGTAAGCATAAAAATGTATTAATTGAGAGCTTAAAACTTGAAAAAAGTGAGGCTAATTTAGATTTACTCGTTAATTATTTGTTGGTTTGTAAGAATTATATTTTTAGCGAACTTTATGATTTAAAAAATGTAATTAATCGCTTATTTATGAATTTTGGGGCTAAAGATGAAGAGTTAACTAAAAAATTGATTAAATTAAGTAAGAAATTGTTTTTAAGCTTGAAAGAGCTTGATCTTGATAATTTTCAATTAAGTAAGAAAGAATCCTTCATTAAAAACATAGATATCATGGTAAAACATGTAATTCCAATTAAAAATGAAGGATATTTATCTAAATTGATTAATAGAATAAAAAATTCTAAAAATAAGGATAAAGAGATTTTCTTTTATGTTAAAAATGCTGATAGAAAACAAATAATTTTATATGAGGTTGAAAAAGAAAAACTTCTAACTTTTTTTAGCAAGAAAAAAATATCAATTTCGGATGTTTTAGAAAGATATGGAAATATCCTTGAAAATGATATAGAAGCTAAAAATTTTGTAAAAATACTCTTAAAGTTAAAATACATTGAGGGCTTCTTATCAGATTTAGGGAATTTTTATCCCACTAATCATGTGAAAGAATTAATCATCTCAGAATTGCAAAACAAGGGCATTTTAGACTTTTCAAGGTTTAATTATTTACCATCAGACTTAATATCAAGATTAATTAAAGAACTTAAGGAAGATCTAAAATTTGAGCTCCTAAGAACAAAAGACCAAGATAAATTATTTCTATTAAAGAGCATTATTGAAAAGATTAGCGAAGATGCTTTAAAAAATAATATTATTGATTTAAGTGAGTATAGAAAAATACTACATGAAAAAGATTTCATCAAATTAATAAAGAATTTACCTTCAGACTTGTTATCGGGAAAGAAGAAAGGAATTTACTGGTTAACCAACTTAGGAGCGTTAAAAATTAAAACTGAAATTGATAATTCAAAAATATTAGGTTATTTTTCAATTCCAGAAGTTTCAAGGAGATTAAAAATTCCTAAAATACTAATCGTGGATGTTTTAAAGGATTATTTGGATGCAAGGAGCGGAATTTATGATAATTCACGAGAAGTCTTTTATTATTCAAGATATATTAATGAGAAACTAAAAAAAATTAGCCTTATTAAAGATGAGAATGAAAAAGAAAAGCAAGTAAAATTATTAGCTAAAGAATTGAATATTGATGAAAGCATTCTGTTAACAAGATTAAACGAAAATCTGAAAATAATTGGAGAAGAAATAAAACAAATGGATGAAATAAAAATAGATGATTATTTAGAAAAAACTGGCATGAATGAGAAAGCGTTTTTCAAATTTATTGAAAATCTAGGATTGAACTATTATAAAAATGGAGATTATCTAATCTTAAAGGAAGAAAAGATAAATGCTGTAAAAAAAGAAGTCATTTCTAATATTATTAAAAGAGCTGATAAAATAGGTTTCGCAAGGTTTAGTGATTTTGATATAACACCACATTTAATAGAAAAAGAATTAGCCAGCATGATAAAGAACTCAGATATAAACGGAATTATTTATAATTCCGAGAAGGGGGCAGAATATTATTCCATTAAGGGCATTAAAGATTTGATGCTTGAAAACAGTTTCTTATTCTCTTTTCATGATTTATTTCCTGGCAAAAATCTTACTAAAGAAGAAATTAATTTACTAAAGGAAGTATTAAACGATTTGATAAAGAAAAAGATTTTAAAAGGTGAATTTGATGAAAATACTTTAACCTTTTCCAGCTATGATGTGATATTTGCTCAAGATTATAATAAAGTGGTGGAAGACTTTGGTAAGTTAATCAATTCCTTTGAAAATATTTTTGAATATGAATTCAACAAGATAAAATGGATTTTAACCAAGGAAGATTATAACATATCACCTCAAGAAATAGGAGAAATACAAGATTCTATAGATAGAATAAATGAACAATACGTGCGATGGCGTAATGAAGTAGAAAGGTTTGTGAGAAGAGCTAATGAGGAATTATTAAAGAAACAAGGTTATACCTATAAAAAATATAAGATAATGAAAAAGGATATCTTAGAAAGGGACGATATAAAGTTATTTGAAGAAGACATGGAAGTACAAGATTTATTAAATCGTTTTAATAATTGGATTAAATTATTTAATGAATTAGAATTAAAGTATGGAAATGTCATATATTATAAGAAAAGATTGTTTAACAATCCTGATGACAATGAAACTCGTTTTAAATTAAATGAGCTATATAAACTTTTAAAGCTAAAATGAATATGAATTGAGAGCAATTCTTACTTGTTTTTCTTATCTTTTACCTTTTTTAAAAATTCATCGACATTTAAAGGTTTATTAACCTTAATTTTATATGTTTTAGGATTTGACATCCCGTTCATCTCAAGAATTCCTTCTTTTTCAAGATAATTTAATGTACGCCAGATAAAATTTATTTTTGACCTATTTGAAGATTTAATGTTATTACATTTTCTAATTCTTTTTGTATTTACCGTGTAAATATTATTATTTATTAGTTTATTGATAGCATCTAAAGTTTCTCTTAAATTTTTTAAGAAAAAATCCATGAGTAAAAGATGTCCCTCTTTTTGTTAAAAATTAATTTGTATATGAAAATATTTTTAGATCTTTATAAATTTTTTTTATTTTAAAAATAAAACCCCAAAACCCATTTTTCTCAGTTTAATAAGGCAAATATAAATGGGAATAAAATAGAAGTTAAAGGAAAGTTAATGCCTAAAAACTCTTTTACCACAAAATATCAATGCAACACCCAATTCATCAGCTCTCTTTATGACTTCCTCATCCCTAATGGATCCACCTGGATTTATGATTCCTATAGCACCAGCTTCTACCGCAGCTTCAAGACCATCTGGAAATGGAAAAAAAGAATCTGTTCCCATATAAGAGTTTTTTAATTCATTCTCATGACCGAATTCTATTGCTTTTTGTGCTGCTAATTTAACAACATGCACCCTACTCTGCTGTCCAGCTCCAATGCCTATTGTATGCATTCCAGTATCATGAAATTGTGCAAAACAAGCAGAATTGGATTTTGCCCATTTTGAAACCTTATATGCAAAGATTAGGATTTCTTTTTCTCTTTCATCAACAGTTCTCTTACTTACAACATTCCATTCTTTAATTACAGGCCGATAATCATATTCTTGTATCAATGCCCCCCCAAGACAACCTCGTATTTCTAAATTTTCATAAATTTCTTTTCTTTTCTCTAATAGATTCCCAAATTCCATAATCCTGAGATTTGATTTGGTTTTTAGGATTCTTAAAGCTTCTTTTTCATAAGAAGGCGCTAAAATCACTTCTATGAAGATTTTCTCCTTATTAATGAGAAAATCAGCCACTTCTGCCGTTAAAGGTTTGTTAAATCCCCAAATCCCTCCAAAAGCAGAAAGTGGATCACAACTAAATGCCATTTTTGATGATTCTAATTGACTTTTAGTATCTATGGCGATCCCGTTTGGACTTGTGTGTTTCAAAATTGCCGTAACATAATTTTCTTTACCAAAATCTAGTAACATTTGAAGACAGGAATCTATATCGAGATAATTATTAAATGAAATTTCCTTGCCTCCTAACTTTTTCATCGAATGTATCCCATATTTTGCGTTTAAATCTCTATAATATGCTGCAGCTTGGTCCCAATTTTCGCCATACCTACAATCATGAACTTTTTTATATGTTTTTATAAAATAATTAGGCATTTTCATGTTTGGTTCCAGGTAATTAGTTAAATAATTAGCAATTGCAGCATTATAGTCTGCCATTATACTGAATACTTCTATTGCTAATTTAGTCCTTACCTCATCAGATACGCAACCATTATTCTCTCTCATTTCTTTTATGATTAAATCATAGAACTCCGGACTTGGTACAACAACAACATCTGGAAAATTTTTAGCTGCTGCTCTTATCATTGTTGGACCACCTATATCAATCATTTCCAATGCTTCTGAAAGAGAGATATCTGGTCTGGCTATAGCTTCTTTAAATTGATAAAGATTACAAA
>CAZIEC010000093.1:6608-9504 GCA_964538145.1 uncultured archaeon | reverse complement strand
TAAACCTTTTTGATTTTGTAATAAATTGTTATGATAAAAAGATTGAAGAATTAAATCAAGGGATTCGGTTTAAAGATCCATACATTCCTTCGGAATGGATATGGGTTAAAGAAAAAGAATGCCCAAAAAAGCCAAGATATTTTAGAAAGATTTTTAAATTAAAGCAACCAGTTAAGAAGGCAATAATTCAAGTAATTGCATGTAATCATGCTAAAGTATATGTCAATTCTGAATACATTGGAAATGTTTATAGTAGATTTTCATTATCAATTTTACCTATTATCAATCGAGTAAAAATATTTGACATTACTAATTTAATACATGAAGGAGAAAATATTATTGCCATAGAAGCATATAATTATGAGGGATTTAAAGGAGCAATTAACCTCTACGGTCAAATTTTACATGATAATGGAGAAATAGTAGAAATCAAGACAGATATAAGCTGGAATTGTTATAAAAATGGGCTTCTTGAAAATGATGATTGGAAAGATGTCAAATATAATGATTCTGAATGGAAACCTGTAAAATCTTACGGAAGACCTCCAAACTTGAACGGCGACATTTTCAAGCCGGATTTATTAGGAGGAGAAAAATCATTAACCCAAGATTATTTTGGAATGCAGAGCTTTTTTTATAATGCAATGACTATATTCTTTAGTTACTTCTTAGGAAAATATTATAAAATTTTGCAGAAATTGTTAAAATTATTATCAAATCTAATAATTAAAAGGACGATTAAAAAGATAAAACCTTATGATTAGGTGTTTAAATGGGCGAACTTAAAAAGATATTGGAAGATTTAAAAACAGGAAAGCATACCATTGAAGAAGCCGAAAAATTAGTTCGAGCAAATTTGATCGAAGAAGTTGGTTCATTTGCAAAATTGGATGTGTTTAGAAAGATTAGAACAGGTGTTCCAGAGGTAATTCTCGCAGAAAATAAATCAAGTGATGCTTTGATTGAAATAATTCTTTCTTTTTTGGAAAAAAATCAATTTGCTGTCATTTCTAGATATAAAGAAAACCAAAAACAAAGAATAATTGAAGAATTTAGCAAGGAAAATAAATATATTGTAGAAATACATGATTTGGCGAGGATGATAGTAATCAAATACAATAAATTTCAGTTTCAAAAGAAGGGGGGGTTAATAGGAATAATTACTGCCGGCAGTTCGGATATTCCGGTAGCTGAAGAAGCCAGAATTATTGCTGAAATAATGGGTTGCGAAACAATAAGTAGTTATGATTTAGGTATTGCCGGATTCCATCGAATTTTTGGTCCTTTAAGTGAAATGGTAAAGAAGGGCGTGCACGTGATAATCGTGTGTGCTGGAATGGAAGGTACTTTACCTGGAGTTGTTGCAGCTTTAGTAGATGTCCCTGTTATTGGAGTTCCCGTTTCTGTAGGTTATGGTCTTGGTGAGAAGGGGAAGGGTGCTCTCACGACAATGCTACAATCATGTTCACCTGGATTGTTAGTTGTAAATATCGATAATGGTTTTGGAGCAGGCGCTTCAGCTGCTTTAATTGCTAATAAAATGGTTCATTGATGGAGTGTATTTATTTTAATGAACTTCTATGCATTTCCAATAATTTAAATGTCATTTTTTTTGATGAGTTATTAATCTTGTTAAAGTAGAAATTACCATCCGTTTTTTCTTGAATTTTAATTTTAATATGAAAAAGTGCGGCTTATTATCAATTATGAAAAATTATTTCATTATTAAACATCTAATATTATTATTATGAATTAATATGAGAGATTATCTAAAACTACATTGATGATAATACAGAATTAGCATTAGCTATAGCTAAACACATAATAGAAATTAAACTTATAATAATAATGAGTAATGTATCAGTTGCTACAATTCGTTATGGAACAACAATGGATGTAGAAAGAGAAGCAAGGCAATGTATTTTAAATGTAGCAGAAAGTGGAAAATAAATTTTAAGCACCGACATGCAACATTTCACCAAGAATGCCCCCAGAAAACATTAAAGCCTTGATAAGCGCAGGTAAAAAGTGGTGAATGTATCCATTGTAGGTATAATGAAACTATATTTTAAAATAAAGAAAATTATGGTTATAAATAATTTTAAATTCTTTATTTTAGGAATCTATATATACTTGAAGGGCATATTTTTTTATTATTAATTTATAAAAATCAATATAAAATTAATAAAAATAATGAATTTTGGGTGAATTAACTAAATGACTCCCACTCCAGCTTCCTTAGAAGCTTTATCCAAGTTAAGGGTTTTAAACTCAGAATTTGGATGGTATATTATTACACTCTTAGCAATTGTATTGTATATATACAGCGTGGAAATTAAAAAAGCTCAAGAAACAAAAGATTGGAGCGTAGTTTTAGCGGGATTAACTTTATTAGGGCTTGATATTTTTAATGAAACGTGGAATGGACTTGTTTTTGCCTTTACCAATTATTCTGCCTTTTGGACCACTCCTGGAGCTAGTGCCTACATAATATTGATAGGATGGAATATCGAGATAGCTTTCATGTTCTCGATTGCTGGAATTATTTTTGTTAAATTATTGCCAGAAGATAAAAATAAGAAGATTTTTGGACTTCCAAATAGATGGGCAATGGCAATAGGATTTACCATATTTTCAGTTATCGTCGAGATCTTGTTGAATTTCGGAAACTATTTGATATGGGAGTATCCTTGGTGGAATTGGTATAATCCTACACTCATTTTTCTCTTTGGGTACTTATATTTCTATATAGGAGCATTTTATGTTTATGATTTACCAACTACTAAGGCAAAAATCAAGGTCGTTGGAATAATATATGCAGTAGATTTCATACTTTTAAGCATATTCCTGCCTTTAGGTATCACGGGGTTCATTAATTTTTAAATAATTATTTTTT
>CAZIEC010000093.1:0-6508 GCA_964538145.1 uncultured archaeon | reverse complement strand
ATATTCCTGCCTTTAGGTATCACGGGGTTCATTAATTTTTAAATAATTATTTTTTCCTATTTATATCATTTTTTCTTTTTCTGGTTGTAATATTGCTTTTTCCTTTTAGTTAAATCATCTTTTAATTAAATAGATAAAGGATTTGAAAGATTTTCTGCTTTACGTATTCATGTCAAAAAATAAGATATTTATCCAATTCCCGAGATTTCTTCACTCCGAGGATATTTCTAATAATTTGAAATGTACATTTTTTAATCTAAAACTATAAATATTTAGTTTCCTATAATTTATATTGAAACTAATTCTATGATTTAAATTAAAATAATAATCGTTTATTGAAATGTAGTGGAAGACCAATGGTCGCTACAATCGAGAATTTTGAGAAATCTAAAGAATTATTTAAGCAAGGCGATGTTTCTAGCACTTTAGATATTATTGAAAAGACGATTGATCAATTGGATCGAAATAATACAGCGCAAAGAAAAGAACTTGAAGAATTTCTTCATAGAATATTAAAGTATTGCCGTGATAACAATCTTAAAAGCGAGGAGGCAATGGTACTACGCAACTTGGGGAGATTGCATTCCAAGTATAGAAATCATGCTGAAGGCTTGAAATATTCATATCAAGCTCTAAAAATACAAAAAAAGATCGGGCGAAAACTTGATGTAGCGGAGGGCTTAGTTTTCTTGGCAGAAGATTTAGAGATTTCAGGAAATTATGAAGAATGCATTAAATCTTTTCAAGAAGCTGCAGATATTTATCATGAACTCGGCAAATTAAGAAAAGAAAAAGAAATCCGGCGTGAGATTGAAAGATTAAAGGAATTTTCAAAGAAAATGGTTGAGGATGAATATTATTTGAATAAATTCCACATTGATAAGTATTAAACATTCTAATTAAAAACGAGATAGTATAATTCTAATTTTTTTCCTTTTTACTTGGCAAATATTACGAGTCGTTTAATCTAATTTTTATTTATTAAATAATGATTTTAATTTCTCTTTAATATGGAATTCAATTTCTTTTATTGGCATTTTTAGTTCATCGCTAATGCGCTTTAAATCTTCAAATTCCGGCTTGATGTTAATTATTTTTTTTTTATTTTTTATTTCAATGAAAGAAATTTTAAAAGATACTTCTTTTTGAATGCCATTTATATCTACATTTACTTTTTCAATAACTCTGTCCACGCAAGCACGCTTTATTGTATAAAACCTGACACCTAAAGTTCCTAATTCTTCAAATAGTAATTTAATAAATTTTTCTTTATTATTCGGGCGACATAAAACCTTGATTAAATTTCCAGGACGACCCTTTTTAGTTATGGTTGGAATGACTTGTACATCTAAAGCATCTTTGGAATATAAGATATCAATTAAATTCCCCAGGATCTCTCCGGTTACATCATCAACATCAGTCTCTAATACGGTAATCTCTTCCTCATAATTCTTTAATTCTATTAAAGAATTGCTTGCTAAATCCTCTTTTTTTAACGTACCAATGATTAATCTTAAAATATTTGGAAATGATTCAAATTTTTTTTTACCAGTACTGCACGATATGTTGTTAATTTGAAATCCATTTATTTCTGTAATCGGATTCAAATTTATCAATAATGATGCTCCAGTTGGAGTCACGAGTTCTTCATTTATAGGTCCAAATGAAATTGGAATGTTTGAGTTCTTGAGAATATTTAAAGTAGCTGGTGCTGGTACTGGTAAAATGCCATGAGCTGTTTTGACATTACCTCCTCCAACAGGAAGCTGACTACACGCTATAGTAATATCGCCATTAAACACTCCAAGCACGTCTAATATTCGAGTGGCACCTATAATATCTAATAACGTGTCTATTGAACTCAATTCATGAAGGTGAATTGTTCCTTCAATATCTCCGTGCACGGTTCGTTCGGCAGTGATTAATGTTTCCAATACGCTGATGGCATATCTTGAAGCTTTAGATGAAAAATCATGTTCTTCCAAGTATTTTCTTAAAGCTTTTTGTAATGTATCTGAAGTCCTATGATGTTTATTTTCTTTGATTTTAATATCAAGATGGTTAATAAGAATTCCATCACGATTTACTTGTTTTAATTTTACTTGAAAATCTTTTACTCCATCTAAATAATCTTTTATTTTCAAGAATTCATCTACATATTTTTCTGGTTTTGGCACTAGACCTAATAATGCTGCCAGGAACATGTCTCCAGAAATACCGGAATTTGATGTATCAATATACATTAAATCCAAATTTAATCTTCTCTTTATTTTTTTTAGATTTATTTATTCTTTCAAATTAATGTATAATTTTTTTATTGAGTTTTAAAAAAATTAAAATTAAAATGATTTTGTTATTATAATTAATATTATGATTTAAAAAATTAAATTAACTTTTTAACATCAAATATTCATCATGAGCGAACTTAAAACGATAAAATGTTATTTGAACCAGTTACCAGCAACAATAATTAGCCTTTTGGGTATTAATCCTCCTACAAATATCATTCCTCCTCCAGTACAAGAGATCATTCAATTGTATCAAGGAATCGAGAGAATTAGTATCAATATCATAGATAATTTCGGTCTTTTTGAAATTACGTACCATAAACCACAGTTCATGATTGCAAATTCAGAAATAATGTTACTCCTGTCAACCAGAAATCCATACACGTTAGGAGTTTTGCATCAATTAATGTATGGTGGATTTGATGCAGAACCAAGCGGTTTTCATCTACTTAGGTTTTTAAATCAAAATGGCAAAAAGACTTGTTTTATTGGAAGGCAAAAAGATATAGAGAGATATGATGGCGGAACCTATTCAATACCTAAAGATAGCGATATGGCAACCTGGGTTGAAAGTGCTAAAACTATAAATACCCATGATCTTTCCTTAATGCATTATTTGGACTTTGAGAACTTGCATAAGCAACAACAAGCATTGAAACAAAGAACACCTGAAGACTTGATTCAAAAACTCATTCTTAGGACCGATAAATGGATATTAAGTAATTATAAACAACTAAGGCAAAATTCTTTAATGATTATTTTAGGAGATCATGGTAGGTTCAAGTTGGATTTAAAATATTCTGGAAAAATTGCTCAATGGCGAGAAGCAAGCGTCCCAATAGCAATTTTAATGAGAAAATGAAAATTTATATTTCAATTAATTAATTTAAATATTGTTTGAAAAATGGAAGAATATAAACGTTTCACGGTTTCTCTTCCTAGGGAATTGTATGAAGAATTTGAAAAATTTAGAGAAAGATTAGGATTATCCAGATCTGATAGCATTAGAAAGGCAATGAAGGCATACATGGTTAGTGAAGAAAATATAAAGATTAGCTCTGGAAATGTTGTTGGTTGCATAACTTTAATAATGAAACATGAGCATTTTACTCCAAGTAAAATGAAAGAAATTCACGATCATGCAACAATGGAAGAACACGATTTAAACCATGCTCATGATCACGAATTTGAATCAATGCCGATTTATGCCACGGTACAACAAGCTGATGAAATACTAAAGAATGATATACAACACCATTTTAACGATATAATTATATCAACAATGCACGTTCATTTAGCATTTGAAAAATGTTTGGAAATCCTAGCAATATCAGGACCACATGAGAGAGTGTTAAAATTAAAACATGATCTACAAAAATTAAAATCCATAATTTCAATAAGTCTCTTTATTGTAGATCAGGAAACAATTTAGATAATGTCTTGTAAAGAAACATTAAATGAAAAAATAAGATATTAGGATAAAAAATTCAACCATGTTAAAAAGGAGAGAGTTAAGGATAAGGCAAATTTGCTGAATTTTTTATCCTAAAGTCTAAATAAAGCCATTGTGCGTGTTATGTATAAAACATATTAAATCCAAATTTTAAATCAATGGAGGGCATTAATTTTTTGATTTTTATGTTTAAGTTGAAAATAAGGGAAATAATATAAAAAGTAAAAAAAATAAACAGAATTTAATCATGAATATTTACAACTAAAGATCTTTTTCTTGTACCGTTTTTCTTCCATTTGCTTTAGCACGGGCAATTGCTTTATCCAAGATTTCGATTATTGCCTTGTTCAAAGCATCACCATCGATTAAATCGCCACTTGTATTGCAACCCTTTGATTTTATATATTCCCGCACTTTACTTTTAACAAATAGAGTCTCTACTTCTTGTTTTTTAGCCATATTTATTCCTCCTTATTGTATTTAAAAATGTTTTAAAAATAAATTTGTATTTATAAGATATAATACTTCTAAGTTATATTTAAAGTTAGTTGTATTTTCACCATAGAATATTAATAATACAATGATAAGGAGGAAAAAAGTGATTACTTCTTTAACTGATTTGCATTCAATCGTTTCTAAAGAGATTCATTTAAAAGGAAATTAATTATTTTTTAATCTTAATTAAAGAATTCTCTCGATAAAATCACCCTCGTTCATTTTTAATTTTTATATTAGCCCTTGAAAAGTATTCAATTTTAGGATAGAATTCATGGCAAACTTCTTATTAATTTTTGAATTAAATTTAAGAAATGAAAGTGATTTCTTTAAATGGAAAATGGAAATGTAGTCCTGATCTAAATGATGTTGGTATTCAAGATAAATGGTACGATTTATCAAAATTTAATGAATTGCAAGACCTGCTCGAAGAAATCGAAATTCCAAGTAGTTTTAACTTGATACAAAAATATTCTTTATATGAGGGCATATTTTGGCATTTTTTTGAATTTAAACTTAGTAAAGATGATCTCAATGAAAGAACCAATTATAGGTTAAATTTTAAAGGCTGTAATTACCTTACACTTGTTTGGATTAATGGAATTTTTCTTGGTTATCATGAAGGTGGATTTACTCCTTTTTCTTTTGATATCGAGAGAAAAATCTTGAAAGAAAAGAATTTTTTGGTAGTAAGAACAGATAATACGAGAAGAAAAGGACAAATTCCAGATCTGGCTTTTGATTGGTTTAATTGGGGTGGGATTTACAGAGATGTAGAACTGCAATTATTAAATAAGAATAGAGTTGAAAACATCCAAATTAAAACCAATTTAATTACTTCAGACGAGTGGAAAATAAGTATATCTTTTACAGTTAAGGGCCATTTATCAATTAACTGGAAAATCTTGGATGGGAAAAGTGGAAACATTATAAAAGAAGGAGTAGAAAGGAATTTAGAAAAGAAAGGGCATGTATCAGTGACATTAAAAGAACCTAAAACTTGGAGTCCAGAAAAACCTAATCTATATTATTTAAAAATTGCTTCAATTGAAAAAGATAAGGAAAATGAAGTATTATTTAATCAACATTTTGGAATAAGGCAAATTGAAGTCGTGGGCAATAGGATTTTACTTAATAAAAAACCAATAACATTAAAAGGAGTAAGCCTACACGAAGAATTAATTCAGTATGGAAGGACCATTCCTACTGAAAAAAGAGAACGAGACCTGCTAGATATTAAATCATTAGGCTTTAATACGGTTAGGACAGCACATTACTCGCACGATGAATCATTATTAAACTTAGCAGATAAGGTTGGAATTTTAATTTTAGAAGAAATCCCCATATGGGGGAAATTTGACTATAAGAATCCAAGGACTTTCATTTTGGCATGTAAAATGATTAAAGAAATGATTTTTAGAGATTTCAACCACCCTTCTGTCATTTGGTGGAGCGTGGGAAATGAAATTCCAATTGAAAATCCATTAGTATCGAGATTTATTAAGAATTTAATGGATTGGGCAAGAAAGTTGGATGATACGAGGATTGTAACCTATGTATCTTATAGAATTTTTAGTGATATTTGTAGGCGTCATGCTGATGTGGCAACAATTAACTTTTATTTTGGTTGGTATTTTGCTAGTGTTAAGCAGATAAATCTTTTCTTGAATATAATGCGAATTCCAGCTTATAATAAACCATGGATATTCACTGAATTTGGAGCTGGAGCAAAATATGGGTTTCACCAAAAATTAAAAAAATTCGTAAAATATAGCGAAGAAAGACAACTTTTAACTTTAGAATATTCCATACGCACGTTTAATGCCTTGGATCACTTATCAGGCTGGTTAATTTGGAATTATAGAGATTTTAGATCACTTAGTAGACAAAATAAATTCCAAATGGGTTTTAATCGAAAAGGAATAGTTAGTGAAAAAACATTTGAGAAAAAGCTAATATATCATAGATTACCTAAAATAATCGAAGCGAAAAGAAAAATTATGAATACAAGATTCTTAGGGCTACTTATTTGGTTAATTTTATTTCCAATTGTATGGATTTTAACATTGACAATTTATGCTCCTTTATTAAACTTGTTTGAGCGAAATGTAATTGAGAGAGGGAAATTAAAAGAAATGAAACGATTAAATCTCAATCAATAATTATTTAACTTAAAATATTATAAGGGGATTTGAGATGAAAAAGATAGTGATCTCGAGAGCACCAGTAAGAATTTGTGATATTGGTGGATGGACAGATACTTGGTTTTATC
>CAZIEC010000092.1:0-9568 GCA_964538145.1 uncultured archaeon | reverse complement strand
GTGGCTGCTTACATCATAGCGATTTCAAGATTGGCAAAAGCAATAGAATTGAGAGGCATTTTTCCTTAAGAAAATGTTCTTATATTCAATTCGAAACAAAGCTTTATAGCTAGCTCTCAATCAATAAACAAACTTGTAAAAAATATAGCTTTTTATTTTTTATAATATGTTAAAAACATTAGAATTATTAATGTTATTATTAAACCTAGTATTAATAGCAAGAATACCACGTGGAAAAACAATAGAAGATACAGTCCTGAGAGAATTACATGAATCGTGGCAAAAATAGCTCCAGTTTTTAACAATCTCTTGTAAGTTAAGTTTTCGACACCAGAATCTTGTGCTATTTTCAATGTCATCATGTCACATGCGGCACCTTGAGGGATGATGTTTCCACCAAGATTAATTCCTATGATAAAAGTGAATAGCAGAGGAGAGGATGGAAAACCAAACTCATTTATGAGAGTACTGATTATGGGTATGAAAATTAATGCCGTTGGCGTGTTTGCTACAAAACCAGAAATTAAACTAATTAATATGAGAATAATAAATGCTAATAAAACAGGACTTAATAATTGGAATGGGATCTCTGTAAACAAATCTCTAAAACCGGCTTCCAGCAAGCAACCAATTACAACATAAAGCGAAATAAAGAAAAAAATAATCTCCCATTCAATATCTTTTAATAATTCACCCATTGTTTTTTTTGTAAATTTTTTATTCACCAATACCAATATTAAGGCTGAAATTATTGCTGTTAAATAAAGAATCGGTAAAACTGCAAATAATAATATAATTATTATGATTGCAAAACTGTTGATGTAAAACATTTTCTTATTTTTAATCATAACATCAGCGTCAATTAGCTCAAGAACAAAATTTTTTTGTTGTTCTTCAATTTTAGGTTCTTTTGAAAGTATGAATTTATCAATCAAGAAAATTGTAGTAAAAAGCAGGAAAAACGAGAATAGCCAATAATTTTGAATGAAGTAAAACGTGTCTAAATTAAAATAAGTGGAAATGATAATATTTTCCCCACTTGAGAATGGTGTAATGATAGAACCAATATTAATACAAATTGTCATTCCAAGTAAATAAGTCCCCGCTCTTATTTTTAAAAAATGACATAGTCTCACCACGACTGGCGCCAAAATGAGAACAACTACAACATCCGATATTATTGCTGCTAAGAATGTAGTGATTAAGCATAGTAGATAAAGGAACATTCTTTGATTTCCCCTTGAGAGCTTGAATAATTTTACAGCTATATATTCGAGCACGTTGGAATCTTGAGCTATTTTAGTGATAATGCTCATGCTTAATATTATTAAAATAGCCTCCCATTCTACAAAATTAATAAATTGACTTATATCTATGTTTAGAATTAGTCCAGTAACAGTTGCACCAATAAACATGCTTAAGAGTGAAATTGCAACAAAATCAGTTCCTTTTATTGAATAGCTAATAATAATTATAGCAAAAATAATGAATAAAAAGATTAATAATGGTAGTATCATGGCGTTCTATAGATTTTCATTTAAGATATTTACAATAATAATTCTAAATAAACAGCTTTTAATAAAATTAATGAAACTATGTGGATCAAACTTAATTTATTTTTATTTTAACAAGAAGAGAAGTAAGAAGAATTTAAAAAGATTAAGCTGATTCAATAAGGTAAAATTTGAGATTAAATAATCGAAAATGTTTTCATCAATGAAATATTTTAAAATTCTCTCTGGTGTTTCTTTTAATTTAATTAAATTGACAATTCTGGTGATCAATGTAATTAATTGGCGCTCCACTAAAATCATGTCACAATTAGACGGATCTATGTTAATGACATTAATTCCTTTTTTTCGATTAAAAGAAATTTTTTTCAACTCAGGATTTTCATTTATTATTTCTTGGTTTAATATTTTTGTAAACATCCTTTCAATTTGATTGTAAATTTCCTCTTTTTTAATTGGATTAAAATGTTCTTCTATGACATTAGTGAGTAAATTAAAAATTTGTTGAAAAACGCCCAAGATATTATAATATTCAGCTATTGTAGTTATTCCTTCAACAGTAAGCCATTGTTCATAATATTCATCAATTACTTTACCAAAATCTTTAAATCGATCTGTATTTCCCTTCCAAGAATTTTTCCAAATATCTTCATCTTCAATATATCTTTCAACAAAAGCATCTAAAATTACTTTAAGACGAGCTTTTAATATACTAGAATTAACATTTTTTTCTGCAGCTGCAATAAATAATAAATTATATTTTTTATTCTCCAAATATACCCATCTAAGACCCCCCATATCAATACTTTCTATTCCTTGTTGAAATTCAAAAATAGTGAATTGATTTAAGGCTGCCAACAACCCACTTACTAAATCTTCATCTAAAGGTAAGTTTAAATAAGATTTGTAAAGTATCGTGATTCCGCTTTGAGAATCTAGAATCCAAATGTTCATTTTAGAAAATTGAATATTGTAAGATCAAAATATTATGTTTATAATAAAATTCAACCAATAAATTTCTTTTGTTTAAAAATAGTTTAGGATTTTCATAAAAACTCTCTTAATTTATTGTTTTTACAAATTTTTTCTAAATTTCTTAGCATTTCTGTTATTTTTCTTTGTAATGTTAAATCAGCAGCACCACCGAAAAGATTTAGAAATTCGCTATCTAAAATTAAAGTGTCGATGAATACACCGATTTTTGTTTTATTTTGTGATAAAGCTTTTACTCTCAAGCGTCCTTCCAACTTCCTAACATTTTT
This sequence comes from uncultured archaeon, assembly GCA_964538145.1. GTDB lineage: Archaea > Asgardarchaeota > Lokiarchaeia > Sigyniarchaeales > SOKP01 > SOKP01. The sequence continues at coordinate 6,795 of CAZIEC010000092.1, read as the reverse complement.
ATTATTACGAACATTCAATTCTATTAACTTTCCCTTTCCTTCTTGTTCTCCTAAGTCCGTTAATACAAGTTCTCCTTCCATTTCAATTGGGACGTTTATTAAACTTATTTGATCTTTAATTCTACTATAAAGAACATTAGGTGCAATGAATTCAGCGTTAACTTCTGTTGTAGGTGTTATTTCTTCCCAAAATTTAGCATTATATATTACTTTCAATAAATCTTCTTTATTACAATTATCAATTTCTAAAACCTTAGATATCTTTGCCATTTTCTCACAACTTTTTCCTATTTAATAATTTTACTAAATTTTTTGGACTTTTGAGATAAAAAATAGTATTAGATTTAAGCCTCAGCCTTCCTTGATTATTTCATCTCTAAGATTGGTACAAATATCATCATTTTTCAATTTCATCATAGGCTTGTATTCTTTCAAATAATTATTTTCCTGCATAAGATATTATATAATCTGGATCATACTTGTCGAAATAACCTACTTTTTTCCAGTTCCAATTCTTCCTTACAATTGGGGCAAATCCAGGTAGTATTACTATTTTTCAAACTTTCAATACAGTTTTTGCAAATTGTCACATCACAAATGCAATAATAAGAACTGTCTATTTCATCTTCGCAATTTTTCTTGCAAATATAACAAAATGGTGGGTTTACTGGCATTTTAAAATTGTTTGTATGGTTTTAATAATAATCTTTATTATCGTTATTATATGCAATATAATTAAAAAGGCATTTGATAATTAAAAACATATTTGAAAATTATGAATAAAACAAAGAGAAGAATGCAACTATTAAGTCTTTTAAGCATTTTTTTTATATATAAAGCCATAGAAAGTATATTTTATAACAGATTTTCAGATTTTTCTTTTTGGATGTTAATTACAGCAGTATACATCATATCCTTAATAATTATGTATTTTGTTGCTAAAAAGTATGAAGAACAAAAGACTTTAATCACTTGAAAAAGTGTGAAATTAAATAATTTTTTATGATTTTTACGCTTTATTTTCTTTTTCTAAAAAAGTCCTTTAAAACAGTATCTATTCCAAGTGATTTTATTATAGTATCCTTAATATCCATTTGAATTTTCATTTCTTGCATTGTCTTTAATGTTTCTTGAAGTGTTTTTGAGAAATTCTCGCTCATCTCTTTTATAGTATTTGAAGTCAGGTTTAAAGCCTCTTTAATTGAAAGTTGTGTTTCATGAATTTCCCGCGTCATTTGATCTATACTTTTTCTCATTTCAGTTAATTCTTTAGTTAGCTTCTTAATTCCCATCATTAAAACCTTTTAAGATTTTTAAACATTAAAATATCTCTTCTTTTAATTCAATAATAAAAAGAATTAATAATTAATGAAGGTTTTTCCTAAATAACTTAAAATTATCTTTTATAGAGAAAAAGCTTAAATTAAATTTAACATATTAATTTATCAATAATCATGGTGTTTAAAATGTCAGAATGGAAGGAAAAAATAAACAGATTCGATGAAGACGATTATTCTTGTACAGGATGAGGCATTATTGACAGTATAATGAGGTGCATTCAATATATTAAAAAGCATAAAAATAAGAAAAAAAAATATAAAAATTAAAAAAAAATCTCAAGGGTTAAACCATTAAATGTTAGGGTCTAACCTCATGGCGATTGCTCAAGCTAGAGATTTTAGAATTATTCTATTTTTACAATTTTTTACATAAATTAAAAATATGAATTAATTTTGGTTTATTTTTAATAAGCTAGACTATTATTTTATTTTTATTTTATAAGCTGTACTTTATTATTGACTCTTCATGATAATGTATTTGAAATTAATAAAAATAAAGGAGATGATATGTAATGCCAAAAAAAGAAGATTATTTTGAACTGCCGAGAGAACCAGAAGATGAGTGCGTTGAGATGCCTTGCTCTTTCTATACTTTATGGCATCATGAATTCTTGAAGAATAAAAAGAGCTATAAAATAAGAAAAACGTGATTTTTTTAAATTAATACTTTCATGAAAAAAGATAATAATAAGAAAACAATAGTTTAAAATGGATTTCTTGATCCTTCTCCAATTTTCCTGTAAATAAAACCTAATTTTTCTACTTCTTTTTTATTGAAGATGTTTCTTCCATCAATTATTATTGGAGTCTTCATCTTCTCCTTTAAATCCCCTAAATCTAAGTTATAATATTGATCATGATTCGTTGCGAATATCAATACATCAGAATTTTCTACTGCTTTATCAATATCTTGGGTCAGTTCAGTTTCAGTATAATCCCGCTTTTTCACGTAAGGATCATGAGCAATATATTGAATATTGTGGGAGTGGTACCTTCTCTTCAAAACCTTGACTATATTTTCGCTTGGTGTATTTCTGGTGTCGTCAGTATTCGCCTTATAGGCAACGCCCATTAGTGATATTTTAATATTGTCTACTAACTTTCGTGCTTCTCTAAATGCATCTTCCATTAATTCTACCATATGTTTTGGCATGTAATCATTCAATTCTCTCGATTTTAGTAATATCTCCGAATTATACCGATAATCAGTATATGTTCTATGACCATAAACAAGCAAATGAGGATCTTTTGTCAAACAATGTCCCCCCACTCCCGAACCGGGATAATGCATCATTCTATCAGGTCTCTTGTTTATTAAATCAATTATTTCATATATGTTGCGATCAAAATCTTCACACAATAGTGCCATTTCATTTGCGAAAGCTATGTTTACATCTCTATAAGCATTTTCTATGCATTTTGTCAATTCAGCGGTAAGTGTATCTGTAAAGTACAATTCTTTTTTAACAACTTTTTCATAAAGAAATTTTGCCCTTTTATTTGCTTCTTCACACCCACCACCAATGACTCTAGGCAAATCTGTTATGAATTCTATCAATTTCCCTGGCATTACTCTCTCGAACGAAAAAACTAAATAAAAATCCTCTCCTCTCTTCAAATCACTTCCTTTTTCCAAAATTGGTTGAACCAATTTATCAGTAGTTCCTGGAGCTACAGTAGATTCTATAATCACTGTAGTTCCTTTTCTTAAATGCTTGGAGATTTTTTGAGAAACATCTATTAAGGATTCGTATCTGGGAATTTTAGTATCTAATTCTATTGGAGTTTGAACATCTATTAATATGTAATCAGCATTTTTGCAATCATCAAACTTGTCAGTTACATGAAATTTCTTATTTTTTACAACTCTTGCAATTAACTCATCAAGACCTGGTTCTTCACCCTCAAATGGATTTTTGCCACTATTCAGCCAGTCAATCTTCCAGCCAGATCTTACTGAACGACGCTGTATCCCAGTAACATAAAAGTTTTCTACATCGGCTAGTAATGCTGCCATCGGAATACCCACATAACCCATTCCGATAACACAAATATGTGTTTTTTCTGTCATGATTATTACAATAATTTTTTATCAAAATATAATTCTTAAAAATGTAAGCTTATTCAAAAAAATTCATCATTTTTCATAATTTTTTCTAATATTTTTAATACTAAGAATTAAAAGAATTAAAAAAATAATTAAATGATAAAAGGATAAAATTAAGTACTTGTTTTTTTTCGCTTTATTCCCTTAAAGATTAATGCAATGATTGCTCCAGCAATAAAGCCCCCTATATGAGCAAAATGAGCGGTGCCAGAAATTTGGGAATAAAAGAATCCATAAATTAATTCGGATATAAAATAGATCATTATGAAGTATAATGCGGGAATTCGCCGCACGCCATACTTAGAAGGTAAATAAAACCTATTCTTGGGAAATAGAATTCCATAGACGGCCATTAAGCCAAAGATTGCCCCAGATGCTCCGAGTGAAGGAATACTTGCCATGATAGGGCCAAAAACAGGAATAAAAAGAGTGCTAGCAGCATGCAATAGTGAACCACATATCCCAGAAATTAAATAAGTGAAAAGGAATAATCCATGCCCCAATGAATATTCGCAATTATCTGCTATGACATAAAAAAACCACATGTTCATGAAAATGTGGACGATGTCTGCGTGCATGAACATTGATGTAAATATTGTCCATAATTTTTGTCCTGCAAAAAACTCTGCAGGAATGAATGCTGCTACATCAGCGTACATTCTTCCCGTAGGATCAGTTAATTGCCAAAAGAAAACTAATATATTTGCTATTAAGATTAAAGCAGAAAAATACTGAGAGAAGAAAGGGATTCTATCATTTTCAGCTTCAAATATCATTAAATTATCAACTCGATATTTTTAAATTTTATATTAATTAAAATGTAAAATTCAATCATTTAATTAATTATATTTTTTAAATTAAAAATAGGACATTTAATTATCATTAACATATTATAAATAAGATAAAATAGAATAAAACTAATTAATTTTCATTTAACTAATCATTTATTATTCATGTTCTCCTCTTCTAATCGTTTTGCTTCTAGTTCTTCGAATCTTGCTTGAAACCTGCCCAATGTTGTTGTTCCAATGAATATTAGAGCAATTGCTGCAAAAAACAAGAAATAGTTATTAAAAGTCTGCTTAAATACTAGAGTTCCTGCCAAAATTGGAATTGCTAACGCAACAGAATCTAAAATGGGAAAAATGACTGCAATTCTACTTTTTTGAAAAGCACTCTGATAAAACGCGAAACTAGAGGCTCCACAAAATACTAACCCCCACCATCCAATAAAGATCCACAAATGATAATAATCGCCCCAAAATATCCCGAAAAATATTTCTGCCCACGTATACCAAGTTAATTGGATTCCTGCTTGCCTTACAGCTTGAGCAAACACGTTGGTAAAAACGCCTCCTAAAGCAAGAACGAATGCTCCTGTTAGCATTATATAAAATCCTTCTAAATTAGTCCCTCTTTTTTTTATGGACATTACAAAGCAAAAAATAGCAATAGAAAAACCAATTGATAAAAATATGATTAATGGAATGACCATGTCATAAAGATCAACATATACTTTAGAAATCCCTGAAAATGCTATCAATAAAGGAGAAAATATTAATACTAAAATTGCAAGGAATTCATACCACATTATTTTCTCTTTTAAAATACGATTGGCAGCAATGACAACAATTATTATTCCAACGCTATTGATTGGCTCAGTTACCATGAATCCTACAAGACTGATCGACATTACATAAGGAAACCAAGCAGTTGTACCCAATACTGCTCCAATGAGCCAGTATTTATTTCTAATTATCTCTTTAAATGCACTTGTAATTCCTTTAATTCCTTTATCGAACCTTATTTCCTTACTTTTAACTAAACCTATTTTTTGAAATACGATTCCAATATTAAACATTGGAGTTGCAATTAAAATTAGCGTGATACCTAAAATAACTGAACCAGAATCAACCATTTCTAACCAAATCTAAAATCTTATTGAATATTAAATTAAAAAGATCATTGAATAATAAGTTTACGAGAACAAGGATTTACTTGAATTTTATAGAAATTAGGAAAATTTATAAAGAAAAAGAAACGAATCTTTTAAGATTCAAATTCCTTTTCGCCTTTCTCAAGAATATTTTGGATGTATTCTAACAAGGCTTTCCCAGAAAAGGGTTTAGTTATGTATCCATCTGCCCCTAAATTTTTTCCTTTTTGTATATCTTCATTAAAGCTCTTAACTGTAAATAATACAACGAAAATATCCTTATATAAATCATTACTCTTTATTTGTTCCAAAACTTTATATCCACTCAATCCGGGCATCATTAAATCAAGTAAAACTAAATCAATATCTTTGTATTTTTCTTCAATTATTTTTAGCGCTTCTTTTCCATTACTACATTTAATTGTTTCATAATTCTGTGTTTTAAGAAATTTATCCGTGAGATTAACAATGTCTGGTTCATCATCAACAATTAAAATGGTTTTTTTCTCTGACATGGTAATCATCCCTTATAGATTGAAAAGTAAAGAAAAAAATATCTGCTATCGTTTTTGATTATGAATAAATATGTTGTTGTCTTATTTAAATAATTTACCTTATTTTAATAATTTGAGTTTCCATGTCAAGAAAAAGTTCGATACCAAAATTTCCAGAATCTTATGTTGGGAAAAAATCGAATGAATATGATAATTCAATTTGGATGGAAAGAAATCAAAAAAAAACCACTTTAATAAGCATTCAATATTTATGTAGCAATGAATTAGACAAAATTGGATTAAATGATAATGTTCTACCAGAAGAATCAATTATATTAGATTTAGGATGCGGAACAGGATTTTCTTCTGAAATTTTAGCCTTAAATGGATTTAAAGTTATAGCTATTGATATATTAAAGGACATGTTATATAAAGTACTTGATAAAAAAGAAGAAAATGATATTTATCAAAAAATTGAATTTATATTAGCAGATATGACTTCTTTACCCATACGACATGATTCAATTGATCATGTAATTTCTATTTCTGCCTATAACTTCATAACTCATGGAAAAAAGGATAAAAGAGATATCTTAAAAACTTTAAATAATACCGCAAAATATATCCGTAAATTATTAAAGCCACGAGGGAGAATTGTTATTGAATTTTATCCAAAGGATGATAAGGAATTAGATCTATTTAGTCAATCATTTACTCGAAATGGTTTCTCTGGATTTTATATTAAAAAATATGAAAGTCAACGATCAGGACAAACCTTTTTATTATTAAAGAAAAAGTGAAGAATATGGGCACATGTAATTTTTGTGGCAAAGAAAGTGAATTAATTTCGAGTGTTCTTAAAATATGTAGAAAATGTATATTGGAGAAAGACTGGAAAAAAGTTCATGAACATTTAAA
>CAZIEC010000091.1:0-9571 GCA_964538145.1 uncultured archaeon | reverse complement strand
TTATTATTGCATATTTTTAGTTAAAAATAAGCAAAATTTTTATTCTTTTTAATTCTTCAAAAAAGAAATAAAATAAAAATAATTATTGTTATAGTCTATTTATCAGAATTATTAAGTATTATAAAGACATTGAAAATGGATCACGGGAGAAATTCTCATGGAAGAAAAAAATTACTATAATCTTGACTTAGAAGAGATTTATAAGATTTTTAACACTGATCCTGTTAAAGGATTGACAAAAGAGGAAGTAAAGAAACGCTTAGAAAAATACGGTTATAATGAGATTCCCAAAGCATCAAAAGGATTCATCAAGATTTATTTAGCACCTTTATTCAATTGGCTAATCGTGATTTATTTAATTGGTGCATTAATTTTATTTCTAGCAGCAATTTTTGGAGGAGAAGGCAAATTAATGTTCATTACTCTCACTTTAGGCATTGTCGGACTGAACTGCCTTGTTGCTATAATTCAGCAATATAGGGCTACTAAAAAGCTTAATGCTTTACGAGAAATGACTGCACCTACAACCACGGTCATTAGAGACGGGCAAAAATTGGAAATCCCAACAAAAGAAGTTGTTATTGGAGATCTTCTAGTCCTTAAACAAGGAGATAAAATTCCTGCTGATGGTAGGATAATTCAGTCCGTAAATTTAGAAGTTAATGAAAGTAGTCTAACTGGAGAATCTGAACCCGTAAAAAAGCTTCAAGAAGGAATTGCTTTAAAAGAAACTGATATACCTATTGCAGAAAGAAAAAATATGGTATTCTATGGGACTTATGTTACTACTGGAAATGGAACAGCAATTACGGTTAAAATTGGGAGAGATACTGAAATTGGTAAAATCTCTCAAGGACTTGAAGAAGCAGGAACTAGCGAAATACCCATTAGAGAAAAAATGAACAACTTTGGGAAATGGTTAGGTTTAATCGTTTTTGCCTTTTGGTTAGTCATATTGTTTATAAAATGGATGGCTTCAGGGTTCACCGAGATTGAAATTGTTCAGAGCTTAAATGCATCTTTAGACTTGCTTCCAATTAACATTCCATTATTAGTGACAATCATATTGATAACCGGTGTATTAGCTATGGCTAAAAAAGGAGTTATTATCAGAAACTTGGCTTCAGTAGATAGTCTTGGCCGAGTAAGCGTAGTGTGTTCTGATAAAACAGGGACATTAACTAAAAACCAAATGAGTGTTCAAAATGTTTGGACTAGTGGATCAGTATTTAAGGTAACTGGGAGTGGTTATAACCCAGAGGGAGAAATAATCTTATACGATGATGCTGATAATCCTAAACCAGTTAAAAATATCGAAGAATTTCCTCACCTTAAATTATTGTTGATATGCGGATTTTTGAACAATAATTCCGCCTTGGTTAAAAATGAAATAAAAATTTCGGGAAAAATATTATATTCTTGGAATGTTATTGGAAGCCCAACAGAAGGAGCATTAATGGTCCTCTATCAAAAGGGAATGGGTGCATATACTTTAGAAGATTATGAATACATTAAAGAATATCCGTTTGATTCTAAAGTAAAAAGAATGACAAAGATTTATAAAAAAGAAGGCAAGTATTACGTTTTTACTAAAGGTGCAAACGATATCCTGATGCCATTATGCAATAAGATTTTATATAATGGAGAGATAAAAGAATTTACAGAATCTTTAAGACAAAAAGTCATTGAAGTAGAACAATCTTTTGCCATGCAAGGATATCGTACATTATGCATGTGTTATAAAACCTTGGATACTCTTCCCCCCGATACAGATGATGATTCTGGAAGAAGTATATGTGAATCAGATTTGACATATATTGGGTTTGTTACAATACTTGATCCTCCACGAGAAGGAGTGAAAGAAAGCGTCGAAGAATGTCATTCTGCTGGTGTAGATGTAGTAATGATTACAGGAGATTCTCCAACCACAGCAAGAGCTATTGCTAAACAGATTGCTATAATTAAAGATGATGATTCTGAATTAGTTGTAGAGGGCAAAGATATCGGCAATATTAAAAGTTTCTATGATTTAAGTAGAGTAAAAGTATTTGCTCGAGTTTCTCCAGAACATAAGCAAGAAATTGTTAAGAAATACCAAGAAGCGGATAAAGTAGTTGCTATGACTGGAGATGGAGTTAATGATGCTTTAGCGCTTAACATGGCAGATGCTGGAATAGCAATGGGAATCCAAGGAACAGACGTGGCGAAAGAAGCATCTGATATGGTCATCTCAGATGATTCATTTAATTCTATCGTAACAGGAATAGAACAAGGAAGGGGCATTTTTGCAAGAATAAGATCAGTTGTATTTTTTTATATATGCATTAACGTTTTCGAAGGTATCGTGCAATTCATTCTGGCTGTGATATTAGGCTTACCTTATTTCTTAGATGAAGTCTTTTACATGCAATGGATTTTCCTTTCGATAACTGTTCATGTTTTCCCTGGTTTAATCTTAACTTTTGATACTACTTCGAAAGATGTAATGAAACAAAAACCAAGAGATGAAGAAGAAATATTAAGTAAAAATGTCCTTGTTCTCTTGTTTGTCTTTGGGTTCTTGCTAGCAATTAGCATGATTGTGGTATATTTTGTTACGATTACGGGGATATATCCTGTATTTCCAGAAAACTATAATTTTGGTGCATTAAATGATTCTTATCTATATTCTCCGGAAACATATGCATTGTATACTCCAGGAGTACCATTAACAACAGCTAAAACTTTAACGATGCTAATGGTTACGATCTTTTTCTGCGAATCATTCTTAGTATTTCAAATACGCAGGCCTAATAAATCATTAATTAGAAGTCTCATAGAAGACAGCAATAAATTCATGTATATTTTAATAGCATTATTATTCGCTGCTTTTATTGCTTTAATGTACATTCCTGGTGCACAAATCTCCCTAGCATCGCTTAATCTCAATTTTATGTTCATGTATTTAACTGCTTTGGATTGGTTAACGTGCTTCCTAATTTCTCTGATATGTATCGTGTCTTTTGAAACCGTAAAATATATATGCCGAAAAATTGGAATTTATTTCTAATATTTGCCCTTATTTTTTTTGAAATTTTTTATTATTGAATGATTTTACCAATGAATAGCAAGCGTAAATCATTTCTATATAAAAATTTATTTTAATCAGAAAAAGAATCCAGATAATAAATTTTAATTCTTATATTTAAAGATTAAAGAGCATTAATTATTAAATTTAAAGAAAATGTAATTTAATTTTAAAAATAAAAAAATTTTATTATTAGCAAGACTTTTTCATAAAAAGTAAAATTGTATATTTTAAATTATTATAAAGATAATAGTGAATAATATGAATAAGTCTTTAGTTTCGATAGTTAAATATGAAAAACCTCTTGAATCTATAAAACGAGCAGTTGAGCTGTCTGAAGGTTTTAGCGAATTATCTCCAGATCATAAAGTCTTCATTAAGCCAAATATAGTTTATTGGAATAAAAATTGTGAATTTCCAAAATGGGGTGTAATAACCACATCACGAGTAGTTGAAGATATAATTATTCTCCTCAAGGAACATGGGGTTAAAGATATAACTATTGGAGAAGGAATTGTAACGCTGGATTTTAAGGATAAAGAAACTCCTAAGGACGCTTTTGAAAGATTGGGTTATAATATCTTAAAAGAAAAATATGGCATAAATGTAATCAATACTTTTGACAGACCTTTTGAGAAAGTAGATTTAGGTTTGGATTTCAAAGTTAATATAAATGCAGATGCTTTACATTCTGATTTCCTTGTTAATTTACCCGTATTAAAAACACATTCTCAAGCAGTTGTTAGCTTGGGTATAAAAAATTTAAAAGGGTTGATAAATATTGCTTCAAGAAAGAAGTTTCATGGCCCCGATCCCCAGAAAAATCTTCATTTTAACATATCAAAATTGCCAGTAAAATTTCCAAGAATATTTACTTTAATCGATGGTATATATACATTAGAACGAGGCCCAGCAATAGACGGGAAAAGTCACCGAAAAAATATCTTAGTTGCTTCAAAGGATATCTTTGCTGCCGATTTAGTAGGAGCAAGATTGCTAGGATTTGATCCTAAAGACGTACCTCATTTAGTCCATGCTGCAAAAGATAGGAATAGACCGCTTGATTTATCAGATGTTGAAGTAGTAGGGGAAAAAATTGAAGATTTAGCTTCCCATCACGAATGGGATTTCATATACAATGAAGCTGGAGATTTACCATTGCCCTTCGAAAAACAAGGAATTAAAGGTATTAAATATAGAAAATATGACACCACCCTATGTACTTATTGTTCTGGTCTCACTGGAATATTACTTTTGGCAATAAAGTATGCTTGGAAAGGAAAACCATTTGATAATGTTGAATTCTTAACAGGTAAGGTAATGGAGCCTTCTCCAGGAATGAATAAAACAGTTCTCGTGGGACAATGCATGATTAATAAAAACAAGGATCATCCAAATATAAATGAGTTAATTACAATACCCGGATGCCCTCCTTCAATCGAAAATATAGCTGAAGCATTTAAAAAATGTGGCATTAAAGTTCCTTCTGCTTTCTTTAAAAATGTTGATAAGGGTGCTGCCCTTTTTCTAAAAAAATATGAAGGAAAGCCGGAATTCGAAGAATCTTTCTTTAAAATAAGCTAAAAAGAATTAGAAAAATAATACAAACATGTTTTATTAAATTGAATTCTTTTATTTTATTAAAAATATAACTTAAAAATTAATAGCTAACTAATAAATTGAGTTAATCATATGAGCTATTATTAATTATTTAAACCCTTTACAAAAAGAATCCACGTTTATTGGTAAAACATTATGGTTATATCCACCTTCCAAAATAGCATAACGTCTGCCTTTGCATAATTTTTGAGAATATTCTTTCATTAACTCTCCTATTTTTTGATAATCTTCAGGATATAACAAATGCCCCCAATCATCAATTCCTTGATCGAAGCCGGCACTAGCAGCAAAAATGTCGATTTCCTCAAGATTCTCCATAAAATCTTCTATCTCACGTATATAAGCATTTCTGCCACTAGAATAGGGATTTAGAATTTCTACACGAAAATTATCATCTCTATTTTTCAAAATGTTAATATTCCCATCCCCCGTATGTAAGTCAAAATCTAGAACAAATGCAGATTTTATCTTTCCTTCTGCAAATAATTTCAGTAAGCTTATGCTTATGTTATTGAAATAACAAAAACCCCAACATGAATCTGAAGAGGCATGATGACCTGGTGGACGGATTACCGCAAATGTAGGTTCTCCATTATAGGCTTCTTCAGCAGCTAAAATCGCTCCGCCTGCAGCTAAAGAAGCTAATTCAAATAATAATGGCTCTCTCTTGATACTATCTAAATGCCTTCGAGTATGCGCTCTCAAAATATCGATCTCTGTTGCAGGTTCTGGGATAATAAACTCATATTCTAGATTCTTTTTTAGCATGCGTACTATTCCTTCAAGCCTTCCTGGGGCTGCAGCGGGGTCCATTGCGTAATCAGAATTAAAATATTTTTCATGAAAAATTATCTTCATTGAAATTCACTCGCTTGTTTATTTTGATTATATTAAAATATCATCATATAAATAAATTAAAGTTTTATTACGTGGGAATTGAATCTCTTAATAAAAAATATTCTCATGGGATGGCTCAATCTGAAAACTCCATAAAATTTGAAATTACTAATTAATCCTTTCTATTAATCAATAGAGATATTATAATAAATAAAATATTATTGTTTGTTTTTTAATTTAGGCGTTAGTTTTTCGATCATATCTTTTGTCATTAATTCTAAATCATATTCGGGGTTCCAACCCCATTCTTCACGAGCTAAGGAGTCATCTATGGTTCTTGGCCACGAATTTGCAATTTCTTGCCTAAAATCTGGTTGATAGTCTATTACAAATTCCGAGATATGCTTTTTAATTTCACTTGCTAATTCTTTTGGCGAAAAACTCATTCCAGTAACATTATATACCCTTCTTTTTAATTTTGAATCATCTGCTTCTAAAAGATCAATCATGCATTTAATGCAATCAGGCATGTACATCATTGGTAATACAGTGTCTTCTTTTAAGAAACATGTATATTTCTTATTTTGGATAGCCTCATAAAAAATCTCTACTGCATAATCCGTGGTACCCCCACCTGGAAGTGTTTCACTACTAATTATGCCAGGTAATCGCATTGAACGAATATCTAAGCCATATTTTTTATAATAATATTCTGCTAATAATTCTCCAGTAACTTTTGTAATTCCATACATTGTAGAGGGTTGTAATATTGTTTCATTTGGAGTATTATCTCTTGGAGTTGAAGGACCAAAAGCAGCAATGGAACTTGGCCAAATAATGCGTTCTATTCCATAACTTCTTCCGACTTCCAAAACATTCATTAATCCATTAATGTTAACGTTCCAAGCTGCTTGAGGATTTTTTTCGCCAGTTGCAGAAAGAATTGAAGCCATGTGAAAAATTACATTTATATCATTTTCATAAATAGTTTTAGCTAAAGACTCCTTGTTTAAAGCATCTAAATAAATTGTGGGGCCAGAATCTCTTATGATATCTGGTAAAGGAGTTCTCCTGCCAGTAGCTATTACATTATCGTTTCCATATTTTTTACGCAGTGCTGGGACTAATTCGCTCCCAATTTGTCCAGCAGCTCCAATAACAAGAATTTTTTTCATTTTTAATCCTTATTTTCTTGAATAAACTTAGTAACTTTTCATAATATATTCGAGAAAAAAAGCTTTTTCTATATTTCCCACAAAAATCCCAAAAAGATAATTCAAAGAAAAACTAAAATACTTTTTTAGATACTTTTACTAAAAAGCAAATTAATAAAAAAGGTGATCATGTGAAAAGAGATCCTACTGCCTTTCTTAGAGAGGAAATGGAAGATTTAAAGAAGAACAATCTTGAATGGATTATTCGTTACTTGGAAGATGCATCAAAGCCTCACTCAAAAGTAAACGGTAAAGACGTTCTAATGTTGAATACCAATAATTATCTTGGATTAGCAACGCATCCAAGAGTAGTTGAAGCAATGATAGAAGCCACAAAAAAATATGGTGCTGGGGCTGGAGCAGTTCCTGTCATAGCCGGATCATTTGATTTGACTAAGGAATTTGAAGAATTATTTGCTAAATTTAAAGAAGTTGAAGCTTCATTATTATGTCAAACGGGATTTGCAGTAAATGCAGGACTCATACCTCAATTAGTTGGCAAGCAAGATATTGTAGTTTCAGATGAGTTAAATCATGGATCAATCATAGATGGTGTAAGATTATCTGGAGCTAAAAGGATTATTTATAAACATAATGATGTAGGTGATATGGAAAAACAATTGAAAGAAGCAGAAAAAGAAGGAGCAAGACGTATTCTCATAATTACTGATGGTGTTTTTAGTATGGACGGTGATATTGCTCCCTTGCCAGACATAGCAAGAATCGCTGAAGATTTTGGTGCAATGATCTTTGTTGATGATTGCCATGGGGAGGGAGTATTAGGTAATGGGCGTGGTATTGTTTCACATTTCAATCTACAAGGTAAAGTTCACGTTGAAGGAGGTTCAATGAGCAAGGGTTTTGGCGTTTTTGGCGGAACTATAGCAGGCTCAAAAGACTTGATCGAATTTTGTGCCAATAAAAGTAGGACTTATTTATTGAGCACTGCCCATCCTCCAGGAGTGGTCGCTGCTTGTAAGGCTTCGATCGAAGTAGTGCAATCAGAGCCCCAACATGTAAAAACCGTATGGGATCATACCAAACACTTCAAAAAAGAAGTCCAGAGTATGGGTTATAATACTGGAAATTCTGAAACGCCAATAATTCCTTTAATAATTGGAGATCCTGGAAATGCTCAAGAATTAGCAAGAATATTGTTTAAAGAAGAAAACATCTACACGACTCCAATAGTATATCCAATGGTCGCTCGAGAATTATCAAGAATCCGAGTGCAAATGAATGCATTATTAACAAAAGAAGACTTAGATCGAGCTTTAGAAGCAATTGAAAGAGTAGGCAAAAAATTAGGAATTATTTAAATTCATTTTTTTAAAAAATCTTTTTTTAATTATTGTTTTTAAGGAAAAAAAAGAGAAAAATTATATTTTAAATTATTTTCTTGCATAAGAGATAATTAGCAAGCCAATAGCCATTATTATTCCAACTGCAATTAGCGCCCAAGCATATGCTGCTTTCCCTATTATATCGAATGTCGTTAAGATTGATCCAAAAACTAATGGTCCAATAGCAGAAGATACCTTGCCACTTAACTTGGAAAATCCAAAATATTCGCCGAATTTTTCAATTGGAGCTAAATCCACTATCATTATTCTTTGAGCAGTCCAAGTCCCTCCTAGAGCTGGACCGGCAACAACACCCATAATTATAGCGAAAATGAATGGTGCATTCAAACCGATATTAATGTAAGGTGTCGAGAATATGAGAATGACTCCAATCGTTAATGCGATGCCCCAGAGTAAGCCTACTAAATAAAATGTCTTGCGCCCACCATGTTTTTCACCAAACTTTCCAATAAAATATGTGAAAATTACCGCAGAAATTGTCGATAAGATGATAAAAAGAATACCAAAAATGTCTGAAGGATTTCCATTTTCACCAATAACCAAACCATCGGTGACTAATGCCATCATGTAGATAACGAGGACATTTGCGACGTCTGCCACGAAAAAATAACCCAACATGAAAATGAATATCGGCTTATGTTTTCTTATATCTTTAAATGTGTTACCAAGCTGTTTAAATGCTCCAACAATTAATTTTCCAATTGGAGGCATCTTTCCTTTCTTTTGCTTCTCACGAACAAATAAGAATGGTATGGCAAAAATTAAGAATAAGACCATTGGTAGTACAAATGTAATCCAATTACCTGCGTATCCATATTGTAAGGGACCTTGAGAAGGGTCGCTCACCATATCACCCAAAAATAACATTAATGGCAAAAGTATGAAAAGAGAGATTATTGTGCCTAAATAGCCCCACGCAACTCCAAAACCTGCCACTTTCCCAATATCTTCCTTACTAGCAATAAAAGGTAACATTGCGTCATAAAATGCCAAGCTAAATTGATATGCTACATTAGCAATTACAAAGAATATTAAAACAAGCGTGAGATCGTGGAAAAATCCTAATAAACTAGCAAATAATAGGATTATTCCCGTCAAGCTTATTATGAAAGGTTTCCGTTTTCCGGCAGTGTCGCTTAAAGCTCCAACGACTGGTATTGATATTGCAACAAATGCTTGCATAATCCCAGTTACTAAACCATATATCAAACTTACTTCGCCATAACTCATTCCATTTTCTAATTGCCCTATGATCAACACGTATCTGTTAATGATCAAGCTGACAATGACCATTGAATAGATTGTATTCGCTAAATCATACATTGCCCAACATAAAATATTCTTTTTTGATGTTTTGGTTTCTACTTCTATTTCTTGACCAATATCATCGGCTTTCATTTTAACTTCACGAATAAATTTATTATGATAATCAAATTTTATCATTCATTTATTTATAAAATTTATGAAAT
>CAZIEC010000090.1:6741-9648 GCA_964538145.1 uncultured archaeon | reverse complement strand
AATAAGGACAAAGCTTTTCTAAAAATTCAAAATTGGGAGCCAGAAGTCGTAAAAGTCAATTCTAAAACTGGAGAAAATTTTGATAAATTTTTAAATGCCTTGGAGAAACACAGAAAGTATTTAGAAGAAACAGGCGTTATATCAAGCTATAAGATTAATAGAATTAAGAATGAAACACTCCAAATATTAAAGCATAAATTGACAGAAAAAATCGAAAAATTAATTGATTCAAATTCCGAAATTGAAAATTATATCAAGCTAGTAATGGATAAAAGTCTCGATCCTTATTCAATGGCAAATCTAATAGTGAAATTACTAGGAATAGATTCTCAATAAAAGATTTTTTATTAACTATATTTTTAACTTTTTTAAAAAAAATTTTCTAATGGGAAAAACTCTTCAAGCAAAACTTAATTCCATCCAATATATGATACCCGATTCCTAATATATGAGGACTGAGTCTTGTCCATTCATCGAGATACAAATCAAATTCATGATCAATTCCATGCTTTAATAATGTCTCATGAATGCTGTTCGCCACTTGAGTCAGACCAAATTCATCATTCTTCGCACAATTAAGTAATAACTTTACATTCTTTAAAGATTGAGGTTTTTTTTCAATCAAGTTAACAAGATCATATCTTGTCCAATTATTATAGGCTTCTTCATCAAAATCAATTATATTTCCATTTTCATCCCTTTTTATTGTAGGAATTAATCTTTTTTCATTAGAGAATAATAAATCATAGGTATCTAATATGTCAGCCCAAGCCATATCTCCAATCTTCTCATTGAACTTGCTTCCAAACATTTCTTCATATAATGGAATTCTCAATTTCCAGTTTAAGAGAGTTTTGTCTCGGGGATTTCCAGGGCTCAAGGATGCTGCGGCAATGAATTTCTCTGGATGGTGTATAGCGATATATAAAGTACCATAACCTCCCATTGAGCCTCCCATTATGGCGCGATTCTCCCAATTTGTAAAGACGCGGTAATTTGATTCCACGTGATTAATCACATCTTTTACAATATAATCCATGTAATTTCCGCTATATGGTGAATTCACGTAAAAGCTTCCCTTTAACATCACATTTCCTCTGAGATCTACTGCGTTATGAATGTTTGGAACTTGTAAGCTCCCATCGGGTTGAACAAGAATGAAAGGCTCTAATTTTCCCTCATTAATTAGATTATCTAATTTTTCAAAAGTTAGCAATCTATTCAAGTCAATTTGTTTCAAGATTTTTTTCGGTAATTTTTTCCAATCAATGCTGCTGTTATCCATATTTTCTGAAGTTATCGTCCAAGCTTTATTGCTTCCAGAATAGCCATGAAGATAATATATTACAGGATATTTCCTTTCAAGCTCATCATGATAACCTGGTGGCAAATAAATGAAAACTTCTCTCTCTGCTGAGCTACATAAGGGGTTATTTTCAAGAGATTCTGCATGAAACTTGTCAATGCAATATCTTTCATCTTTCATGCTCATTCTAAATCACCTTCTTATTAAAAATCTCATTAATTTCATTATTTATTCTTATTAAAATAATTAATTAATCATGATTATTATTATGTATAAAAAATATTATTCTTTAATTTGTATGTTGATCAATTTTTTAAGAGAGGGGGAAAAAAAATTGAACTTTGCGCATTAAGTGAGTATGATATATTCTTTTACCAAATTTTTAAAATGAAATATATTATAGCTAAAAAGTAAATTTCTATAAGTATTTTATAAAAATATTTAAATAATACCCCTTTTACAATCAATATATTCGATAACTCATTATCTATCTCATTTTTTAAAAAATTAGGTGAAAATGGATTGAATGAATTTTACATCCAAGAAAACATCGAAGATTACCATAAAAAAGTATTAAAAACGAAATTTTGGATAAATCGCTTAAAATTCGATTCTTATGGAAAATATATTCATTTCTTATCATATGCTATTTTTTGGATATCTTCTGTTTTGTTCGTTACTGGATTTGCCAAGTATTTAACAACATGGATACCAATTTCAGATTTAGTAGTAGTGGTTACACTCATCATCGGCATATATATCGGGAATAAGATCGTAAAATCTCTTGATAATTTAATTGGTTCTTATAAAAATATTTTTTATACTGAGGAAAAATATAAAGAATACATTAATTACCTTTATAGGACCTATAAATCAAAGATAGAGTTGTATCTCCCCCTCATCTTAGGAATAATATATGGAGTTTTTCAGTTTATGAATAATTATAACGATTTAATTAATGGTTATAACATAGGATTTTATATCGAGAATGATTTTTTGAAGATTTTGAATGTTATTAATAACTTATTCTTTACAGCATGGTATACGGTTTCAATTATCATAATTTTTTCAATAATAATCAATTTAATAAATGCTTTTAGATGCTTGAATAAACTTGGCTCGAAAAATTTTCCATTAAAAGTATCTTATGAAGACTTAGAATTGGGTGCATTTAACTCGATTGGAAAATATGTCATATCAATAACAATTCCTAGCTTGATCTTAAGTACTTTCTTTAGCATATTGGGGTTATATATTCTCTTAATTTTTAAAGATATTGTTATAGGTTATTTTTATATGATAACAAGTTTGCTCCTAACAGCAATATTATCTTTTCTCTTATATAAAAATACAATCCACATTCATGAAGCAATTGTTAAATATAAAGAAGATTTAAAAGCAGATTTGATAAATGAAATAAGAAGAATTCACCAACTCAATAATGAAGAAATGCCTGTAAATGTCAAGTATGATACCATATATAAAATATACGATTATTATGACCGTGTAAAATCTATAAGCGATTGGCCTTTCGATCCAACCTCTGTCAAGAAATTCTTAGCAACTTTTAGCTCATCAATATTACCATTCATATTATCGTT
>CAZIEC010000090.1:0-6641 GCA_964538145.1 uncultured archaeon | reverse complement strand
TCAAGAAATTCTTAGCAACTTTTAGCTCATCAATATTACCATTCATATTATCGTTTTTTGGAATCGCATAAATTAAATTATCCAAAAAGAAAATTAAAAACAAAATTTTCTCATTTCTTTTCTTTTTTAGGATTTATCCATTCAGAAAAAATCTCTTCAATAATGAGAGTTCCCTTTTTCTGACATTCTTTACAGGTTTCTTCCTTTAATTTTTTAAAAGTATAATCCCCTTTTTTAAAAGGTCTAGAAAAAGTTGCATTACATAAATGGCATTTTAAAACAGAGGTAATCCTCTCGACAAGACTATCTTTTCGTTCAAGAATATCACCAATATCGGGTATAGGCGGAAATTGGGGTTCTTCACTCATATTTCTTATCTCACATTTATTTTTATTAGTTTTATACAAAAGAAAATCTTTTATCTAATTAATTTATTATGATTTTATTTTAAAATAAAAATCAAAAGTAGAAGTTTTTTAAATTAGTATTTTTAATAAATAGAATTATTGTGTTTTTGTTTTTTCTCCTGATTCTGCCTTTATCTTATCTTTTTCTGAGCTATTATTTGCTTCTTCAGCAGGAACTTTTTCCTCTTCTTTTGCTTTTTCTTTTTCTGGTGGTTTTGGTTTTCTTGATACAATTACTTTTGCATATCTTATAACATCATTTCCAAGTTTCCAACCATCTTGAATCACGTCTATTATAGTATTATTTGGCACATCATCTCGTTCTATTGAACTCAACGCTTCATGGTACAAGTAATCAAATTGGTCGTTCTTTTTAACTTCAATGGGCTCTGCTCCAAAAGATTTTAAAATTCCCATGAATTGATTGTAGAAACTTTCTATGGTCGGCTTAACATTTTCATCGGCATCTTGTAATGCTTTTTTAAAAGAGTCGTACAATGGTAGGAGTGATCTAATTGTTGAAGCAAGATATTGTGTTCTTAAAGCTTGGTTATTTTTCTCCCATCTTTTTTGAGCGTTTTCAAAATCTGCTTGAAGTCTGATGTATCGATTCTTCCAATCATTACTTTCATTACGAGATTTTTCTAAGTTTTCTTCCACTTCTTTTAATTCTTTTTCGATTGATTTGATTTTCTCGATTAATTCATCTTTTGAAAAATATCCTAAGAGTTTTTGGTCTTCACCTTCTAACTTTTTAACGTCTTCCTTTTCATTTTTAATTAATTGAGTTTTTGCATTACTGCTTTCTTGATTGCCTTGATTTTCTATTCTTAATTTTTCCTTGTTTGAATTGGTATCATTTTCAGCATTAGAATTTTTTCCATCACTACTTTTATTTTTAGTCATTATGTTTCACCTAATTTAGCGTAAAAATTTTTTAATGTAATATTACTTATAAATGATGAATAGTTGTTTATTTATAATGAATCATATATCATAAAATTTATTTCAGAATATATTTTTTATTTTATTATAAATAGTACATTTTACAATTAATTCTATAAAGAAGGTAAGAACCATGAGTGAAGAAAAAACGAAGAAAAAAGAGAAAATAATAGGAATTGACCTTGGTACATCCAATAGCGCTTGTGCAATAATAACTCCTACTGGAAAGCCAGAGATCATACCTGCAGCCGAGGGAAGAACCTTAGGCGGAAAGGCTTTTCCATCCTATGTTGCTTTTGATGAAAATGGAAGAATGCTAGTTGGTGAACCTGCTAGAAGACAGGCTATTACTAATCCTGAAGGAACTGTTTATGCTATCAAAAGGAAGATGGGAACAAATTATAAAGCGAGAGTAAAAGTAGGAAAAGAATGGAAGGAATTTACTCCAGAAGAAATTTCTGCCATGATTTTACGAAAAATTAAAAATGATGCTTCTGCTTACTTAGGAGAAGAAATAAAAAAAGCTGTAATAACCGTTCCGGCATACTTCAATGATGCACAAAGAACAGCAACTAAAAATGCAGGTCAAATTGCTGGATTGGAAGTAGTAAGAATGATTAATGAGCCAACAGCCGCTTGCCTTGCATATGGATTAGATAAAGAGACCAAGAATAAACTCTTAAAGATTTGCGTTCTTGATTTGGGAGGCGGTACATTTGATGTTACGGTTATGGAGTATGGAGAAGGAGTTGTAGAGGTATTATCCACTGCTGGAGATACGCATTTAGGCGGAACTGATATGGATAATGCCATAATTGATTGGGTAATTGAAGAATTCAAGAAGAAAGAAGGAATTGATCTTAGCGAAGATAATAAGGCAATGATTAGGATAAGAGACGCCGCAGAGAGAGCTAAAATAGAATTAACTACGACATTATCAACACAAATAAATCTACCTTACATAACTCAAAAAGATGGAAATCCAGTTCATTTAGAAATGGAACTTACGAGAGCAAAATTAGAGCAATTAATAGAACCTGTATTAGAGAGACTTGATCCGATAATGAAAAGAGCAATTGACGATGCGAAATTGTCTGTAAATCAAATCGATAAAATAATATTAGTCGGTGGACCAACAAGAATGCCATCAGTACAAGAGAGATTTAGAAAATTTTTCGGAAAAGAACCCGAACACTCTGTTGATCCAATGGAATGCGTGGCTATTGGTGCTGCCATTCAAGGTGCCATAATTGCTGGAGATATTGAAGACCTTCTATTATTAGATGTTACTCCTTTATCATTAGGCGTGGAAACATTAGGAGGAGTATTCACGAAGATTATTGAAAGAAATACTACAATTCCATGCGAAAAATCTCAAATATTTAGTACTGCTACAGACAACCAACCAGCAGTCACAATTCACGTGCTACAAGGTGAGAGAGCCATGGCAAAGGATAACATTTCATTAGGGATGTTTCATTTGACAGGAATCCCTCCAGCTCCAAGAGGTGTTCCACAAATTGAAGTCAAGTTTTCTATTGATGCTGATGGCATTGTTCATGTTACTGCTAAGGACTTGGGAACTGGTAAGGAAACAGGCATAACTGTTACTGGTGCCCAAGGCCTAACTGAGGAAGAAATTCAGAAAAAGATTAAAGAAGCACAGAAATATGAAGAAGAAGATAAAAGGTTGCGAGAATTGATTGAAGCTAAAAACAACGCCGATTCTTTAATTTATCAAACTAAAAAATTGATGGAAGAAAATAAAGATAAAATATTGGATAATGAAAAACAACAAATAGAAGCCGCAATTAAAAGTTTAGAAGAAGATATTAAAACTGATGATATTCAAAGAATTAAGTTAGGCATAGAAAACTTGCAAAAATCAATGTATAGTTTCTCACAAAGAATTTATACACAACAAGCTCAACAACAAGCATATCAACAAGCGGCTGATCAAGCCCAAAAAGCTGCAGGAGGAACAGGTACTGGCGCCCAAGGAGCCACTGGATCAGGAGGCGCTTCTTATAAATCCAGTGTTTCTGATAAGGATAAGGATAAGAAAGTTGTTGATGTTGAATGGGAATCTGATGAAGATTAAACTTATTTATTTTAACATTTTATTATTTTTTCTAAATTATTCATGAAATTATCACGATAAAAATTAATAAATTTTTATATTAGCATCCTTTAAAATTAGATGAATTTTGAATCACTTACATATTTCTTAAAAAGTTTAAATTATTCCATTTAAAAAGTAAAAGCCAATTAAATGTTTTAAATTAATTTTAAGTTATCTAATGATAAATCACTAAGAATTAAATTTAAGAAAGGACTTTAATAAATAAGATATATCGTTAAGTTAGATTATGGTGTACAAAATATCATGAGTACAAGGAATAAAAGAGATTATTATGAAGTTTTAGGTGTTAGTCGAGATGCTACAGAAGAAGAAATCAAACTAGCTTATCGTAGACTAGCTAGGAAATTACATCCAGATATAAATAAAAGCGACCCTCACGCAAAAGAGAAATTCATAGAACTTCAAGAAGCATATGAAGTATTAAGTGATCCTGAAAAAAGGCGAAAATATGACATGTATGGATTTAGTGGAGTCGATATTGATATGAGTGATTTCTTCAGAGGGGGCATTCCAGGTATCGATGAGCTATTAAGATCCATTTTTGGAGGAGGAATTTTTGGAGACGATGATTTTGGCTTTGGTAGCTTTTTTGGTGCTAGACCAAGAAGACGAGCGCAGCCTAGAAGGGAAGTTGGCCAGGATATTGAGAAAATGCTCGAAATAACTTTTGAAGAAGCGATGTTTGGAGCTAAAAAAGATATAGTCATTGAACGATATGTCCCTTGTAGCGCTTGTGATGGTACCGGTGCAGCAGATAAATCTAGCATTAAAACTTGTCCTACATGTGATGGCGCGGGTCAAGTTAGAACAATGACTCGTCAAGGGTTTAGCACAATAATAAGAACAACAACTTGTTCCACGTGTGGTGGAACTGGGAAAGTAATTGGAAAAAAATGTCCAGTTTGCAATGGTAGAAAGGTTGTTCCAGAAACTAAGACCATACATGTTAATGTTCCAGCTGGACTTGAAGATGGCGTTCATTTAAGGGTTCAAGGAGCAGGACACATTCCTTCTGTCAATGCAATTCCAGGAGACTTGATTTTAGAAATCAAAATTAAAGAAAATAAGAATTTTTATAGAAGAGGAAATGATCTTTATACACCTATTGAAATTGATTTTGTTACCGCTACACTTGGAGGCAAAGTCAAGGTTCCTACATTGGACCATAAAAATAAAACGATTACATACAAAGAACTTTCGATACCTCCCGGTACTCAACACGGAACTGAATTCAGGATAAAGAATCATGGAGCAATATACTTGCAAGGAAAGGGAAAGGGCGACCAATATGTTATAATAAATATTAAGATCCCAACTAAGATAACTAAAAAACAGGAAGAATTGCTCTTAAAGTTTAAAGAATTGAGTAGAGAATAATTACATAATTAAATAATATTTAACTATTAAATAAACTTGTAATTGTCTTAGATACTAATTCTGTTAATCAAAGTTGAAGATTAAAGATTATCTTAATATAAATTAATTTTAATGTTGAACTTTTAATTATCCTTTTAATCTCATAATGAATGAAAGAGAAAAGAATTTTAAGATTTTAATCACGGGACCTCCAGGTTCAGGAAAATCCACATTAATTATTAGGTTAATAAGTTTTCTCACGGAAAGAGGTCAAAAAATAAAGGGTTTTTTAACGCCAGAAGTGAGAATTTCTAACAAAAGAATAGGATTTAATTTAGAAGATATTGAAACAAAACAACAATTAACCTTAGCTAGAGTGGGGGGCAAGTCAACGAAATATCGTGTTGGAAGGTACAATGTATTTTTAGAAAACCTTGATAATTACATTGAAAAACTAAAGATTGATGAAAAAGAAAGTACTGATGTTTTTATCATTGATGAGATTGGAAAAATGGAGTTATTATCAAAAAAATTTCGAGTTTTTCTTAAAAATGTATTTATAAGCGAATACAATGTAATAGCCACTATTGGCTTGAATGTAAAACATTCAATTCAAGAAATTATCTCAAAAATACAAGATATTCAATACTATACTTTAAATATTAATAATCGGAGAGAAATATTCAATAGAATTACATCTTATCTCGAAGTATGGTTAAAGGGTAAAAGAATAAAGTGAATAATCATACTTTTAAAATTTTAGGAATCAAATTAAATTCAACATTCAATTAAAATTTTTGATTATTTTTCGTTCTTTCTTGTAAAAATTATCTTGTTTAAAGAAACAATTTTATATTATATTGATCTAAATTAATATGATTAAACTTTTACACCATAATGGGATTTCTCATGAGATGGAAGTGCGATAAATGCGGGGCTACTTTCCACTTGGAGGATATTCCTGAAAAATGTCCGGAAT
The DNA here is from genome assembly GCA_964538145.1 of uncultured archaeon. Lineage (GTDB taxonomy): Archaea > Asgardarchaeota > Lokiarchaeia > Sigyniarchaeales > SOKP01 > SOKP01. Next base: position 811 of record CAZIEC010000090.1, on the reverse strand, counting down.
GTGGAGCTGAAGATGGAACTTTTAGTCTTGTTGATTAATTTATCTAAAATAAGACAAAAAAGGAAATTTTAAATCTTTTCTCATTTCTTTTAATTCTTTTTAATGATGATATATTATATATTTTCAAAATAATCTTAAAAGGAAGTCAGATCTGTAATGATTGAATGTAAGCAAGAGGAACGAAAAGAAAAATGTGCCTGTTCTTACATTAGCTGTACAAGAAGGGGAAAATGTTGCGAATGCATTGAATATCATCTCCAACAAAATCAATTACCAGGTTGCGTTTTTTATAAAATTTCAGAAGAAGCTGAAAGGTCATATAATCGCGATTTTGAATATTTTGCTAATCTAATTCTTGAAAGAAGAAAATTTTAAGAAAATAGAGATTTTAACGTTATATTTTTTTTCTCCTTAATTAATTGGTCAATTAGCAACTAAGAATGTAATTATTTTTTTTTAATTGAAAATTGTGACAACTGAGACATGTACCCGCCTTTCTGTCAGAGTTTCGGTCGCCCAAAACTCCGTGAGGCATCCGTCTATGCGGCCCACCCAAAGCTCAGCCATTTCCTCATCGCTTTTATTTGGCCTTGCACTCGGGGTTTTAGCTCGTTTCAACCTTTCCCCCTAGCATTTTCTTTGGCTTAGTCCCAAATCATTAGCACTTGCTAAGGGGCGGTGCCGTTTCAGCTGCTAAAACATGGCTTTCGCCATGGTGCCCTTAAGGCACTCCCCTTTGGTGAGTGAGGCGAGGTTCCTCAGCGAGATAAAAACTCGCCGTCAGCCTCATGTCTCATTTGTCACAAGATAT
>CAZIEC010000089.1:3779-9799 GCA_964538145.1 uncultured archaeon | reverse complement strand
TTTAGATTTCCTAAATGAAAATGTCCTAAATGAAATAAAGCAAGTAAACTTTAACCTAAAATCTCTAGAGCTATCAAGAATTAATACATTGCAGTTAGAAAACACATTTCAACAATTTCAAGAAACTATAAATCAATTATCATCCTTTAATGAAAATACTTCTTCCATTTTGCAAGGAAATAATACTAATACTAATAATAACCTCAGGGCATTAAGTGAAATTTTTAAATATATAGGACTTTCAAACAATTCACATTATTTTAATATCATGGTTCAATATGAAGGTCAAGATGAGGGAATTAATTATCTCGGGAATAACCAATATTCATTTAATTTATGGAAAGCAATGGGATATTACGGTGATCCTTTACGCCCTAGTGAAAAAACTTTTATTGCCTTGGCAGGAGCTTTCATGAGCAAGATTAATATCAAAATAGCATGTACAGATATAATTGATGTTACTCCTTCTACTCAAACTTTATATGATTTTCTCATTGAACAAGTAGGGTTGATTCTATTTTACTTGGAAGTAAATTTTGATGTAAATACTCTTAAAGATTATGTTTTTAAAAATTATTGGTTAGATGTAGATGGCATAAAGGAAATTGAAGTGCTTCCATTCAATGTAAATAATTCTTATGATTTCGTAAATTTTTTACCCCAAATTGGAGTTTTTGGAGTTCCTGGAATTTTTGCTGGTTTGTTCAACCCTTATGATAGTTTAATAATTAAATATGAAATGGCAAATTCAGAGCCGAATTTAATGATAACCAAGGAAATATTAAATAATAACGCTACTTATGGTGTCTATAATAATTTTGATTTTAACATCACTGCTAAAAATGTAGGAAATGAGACTGCTTGGGGTGTTCCTACATATATTCCTTTCACTCTTGATGATGTTTTTACCGTTATTGCAGGACCATTAGGACCAGAATTGCAAGATGCAATCTGGGAAATTGTTAAGGTAGAATATCGTGGTCAATACGATTCTCTCGAGGATTTCTTTAACTTTGATGAGGATCCTCGAATTTTTTATTTTGATACTTATGGATATGGTGCGATTGATACATATTATCCAGATTTGACCAACACTTCAAATCTATTCCCTTATAATGAAAACATGAACACAGTAATAGATATTCTGGTTAAAACATATCCACAATTAACGAGCGCTTTAATCGCTATTGGACTAACACCTGCAGTCTTAAAGGAAATTTTCACGAATAAAAATAGTATTTGGAACGATGAGAATTGGAAATTAACCCCTGGAAGTAAAATCAGTTATCTAATGGAAAATTTCTCGATTAGCAATTTAGATTCATTTACGAATTTTTATTCTTATAATTTTACGATAAAAAATACGCCTCCGCAATTACCAGCTGTCATTTCAGGGATAAGCTATCAAAACACGGATCCTTCAATGGCTTTAAAAGATGATAATCAATCGTGGATAATATTATCAGAAGAAAAATATGTAAATGCACATGAAATTGAAATATATTTCATCTTTCAAAATAATACGAATATCGATCTAGTTAATAATTCATTGGATCGAGTCTCCATAGTAATCAACATGACAGATCCATCGAATAACATTAATTTTGAAATATTTAATTTCTCAACGAGTACTTTTCAAGACATGAGCCCTTACTTAAGCTCTACAGTTAACAATACTCTCACATTTACATTCACGAGAAATAAAGGAAGTCTCGAATGGATGTTTGATCCAAACAATAATAATCATACCATTTTAATCCATTTAAAAGGTAATGATAATCAACAATTTAACATCTCCATTAACGATTTTAACGTGGAATTTGCCAAGAGAGATGTGAATGAATTTCATTTTTTGGGCTCCAGAATAATTTATTCTACTGAAAGTGGAAATATTCGTTATATTAGAAAGTCTAATTCAATTTCTCTTAGCACTTACGACATGGCGTCTCTAATTGCTTTTGCCAATATTACTCAATATAATTCATGTGTTGGCAATGAAAGCATTTACACGTTGAAAATAAAAAATATAGGTTCTGAAGTTGCTAAAAATGTCAATGTATCAATTTTAATTCCAGGTATAATAAGTAATGGAACTAGTTTTACTATTAAAGAAAATAAATTAGAAAAAATTATTCCTGAAATCGCACCAAGTCAAGGAATTACTCTAAATTTCTCTTTTCTTGTTCCAAATACAATAAAAATCAGCAATGTCCGAATTACTTATAATAATACTGATTTAATTACAAATATTAATAGTTCCGAATTGTTATGTGAACCAAATGAGGTATTTATAACTGCAAAGGTAGATTTTGAGAAGAAATTTCCTTTAGTCCGAACAATTTCTATTTCCTATAATGCTTCTACATTTGCTCCAACAGTAGGACAGGAATTTAATGTTTCAATAAAATTTGAAAATTTATCTCGTGAAAATCTTAGCATTCCTAAACTGGCAATTACATTAGACCCTCAATATGGAGATTTAGTTGTATTAGGAAATAAAACATCAAGTACTAGCAAAACCTTGTTCGATAAACCTCTTATAGTAAAATTTAATTTCAAGAAGGATAATTGGAAAGGTTATTATATTCCTCCAATCAATTATCTTGAGTGCGAGCAATTAAGAACTCTACAAATAAATTCTTCTAAATCATTGATTTTAGGTACCATGAAATTAGTAATTAATAAATCAATAGATAAAAATCAATTAGAAGTAAATGATATTGCCTTAATCACCATAACGGTAAAAAATCTTGGAAACATATGCATAGAAAATATAGATTTAAGCGATGTACTCAGCTTTAATCAATTGGAGTTCAAGTTGATTAAAGGAAAATTAGTCCATGAAATAACTTGTTTGAAACCGAATGAATCCATCATGTTTAATTATACAATACGTGCGGTATCTCAGAGAATTGTTATATTGGAACCAGCATTTATTGAATATTATTTCTTAAACAAAATGCTTACTACATCAAATACTATTGAAGTTAAAATTATATTACAAAAAGAATATCAGCTAACTTTTGTATTAATTCCCTCTACAGTAGGTTTGGTTTCAATTTTTGCTTATTTAATCAATTTAAAGAAGCGCTTGATAAAAAAGAGAGAATTGCGTAGGAAAGAATTAATAATTTTAACAACAACCTCATTAGATGCCATATTACACGTGGAGAAAACTTTGGCAGAAGAATTAATTAATTTGGCTAAAAATAAACAATAATAATTCAAAGAAATGAAAATAATTTAAAAATAAGAAAAAAATAGGAAAAGTAGAAAAATGAGAAAAAAGACCTGCATCATCGCATTTTTTATAATAGCGATAAGTTTTTCAACTTTTATGGCATTAAATTACAATTTTTATGTTAATAAAGTATTTGATAATGACCAAAATGAAGTCATGAAGAATTTGGAAAATTCAAACTCGGGTCTACAAAATGTCATAGTATTTTTTAATACTTCTACATACAATCCTAACGTTAAGCTTAGGTTCATTCAATATGGTGGCATTCTAAAACAAGGATGCGATTGGAATAATACATTTAATAGTATATCTGGATTTGCCGGAACAATACCAAAAGAAAATATTTCGCTATTTAGCAGTGAATTTTCAAATATAAATATTGAAAATGATGAAGTCGTTAAAACGCAATTGAATTATGCTATAATACAATCAGAGATTGCCAATTCAACTTGGTATATTAATGGTTATAAAGGTAAGACAAATTCTTCAATAGCTATTTTAGATAGTGGAATAAATCCTAATCAAGAATTTTTAAAAAATAAAATAATTGGATGGCGAGATTTTATTTCTAATTCTCCTGTCATTCATGATGATAATGGACATGGTACATTTATTTCTGCGATCATTTCAGGTACAGGCACGACAGATAATTCGTCCAATAAGCAAGTAACGATAACATTTAGAGATAACTATTCTCACTTAGATTTTTTTGAAGATTATGTTTCAAGCGGAAATTATTCAATTAAGATATTTTCGTTTAACGTGTCAAAGAGAAATGAAATATTGAGAATAAACTCAACTTGGTCATCAATTGAACCTGGAATTGAAAAATTTTGGGTGGAATTGAGAAAAAATTCAAGCATTTTAAGTCGTTCTTATAATGTACTAACTGATAAAGTTTATTCAATTAACTACAATATTTCTATTAGTGGTGAAGGAATATATGATATATACTTGAAATATCAAAAATCGCTGAATTCAATACCAAGATTTAGCTTTTTGATAAATGTTTCTTTCTTTCCAGAAGTTTATCTTAAAAATTACAAGTATTTTACTGGATTGGCAAATTATACTAAAATTCTCTCTTATAAAGTAGTAAATAAAACTGGTTTGGGAGACGTATCTGATCTCATTTCCGCTTTTAAAGATCTTATTCAAAATACAACAAAATATCACGTGATTTGCGCATTATTAAGTGTGGGAACTCTTGAAAATGGTGTTAAAGCAATTAACAGAGTTATGAATGATGTAATTGAAGAAGGTATATTTGTCATTATAGCTTCTGGAAATTTTGGCATAAAAGGTTCTAATCCATTAAATCGTCTTGCAATAAATAAGCAAGCTATTGCTGTAGGTGCTATAAATGATAAAGATCAAGTAGCTAGTTATAGTAGCATGGGCAGAAATGTCGGAAATAATGTTATAAAACCTGATATTGTTGCTCCTGGAGGTAGCATTCTTTCGGGTCATAGAAATTTAATTTCTGCAGGATATAATAATTATGAAATATCTGCTGGGAGAGGTACTTCAATTTCAGCAGCAATTGTAGCTAGCGCCATAAATTTGTTAATTGAAGCAAAATGGGGTTCATGGACAAATTGGTATTCAAGTAATCCCCAATTATTTGTTAAAATTCTTAAAGCTATTTTATTAATGACTGCTACTGAAACGAATTTACCAAGAGAAGACGATCCATATACAGATATTGATGAGAGTCGTTATTCACCTACAGTTTTTAATGGAAATCTAGAATCAATAAAAGATGTACATGAAGGATATGGAAGAATAAATGTTGGGACGGCAATCGATGCTTTAACAAAATGGATGAAAGTCAATGAAACTATCAATGCAAGTATAGTTAGCTCTGCTAAAAATCCTTTAGGTTCTCATGCATTCGCTAGAAGAATAAATTTTCAAGCCAATAAGCAATATTTAATAAATATCACAAAATCCAATCCAAATTCCATTGTACAAATCTTTCTATTTTCAAACAAATCAAATAAATATGGAGAACCTATACTGCTTAAAACTTCACAGAAAACTTATGGAAACCAGGATCATTTATTTTTTATTCCAAAAACAAATCAAACAGAATGCATTTTAGTTATCAAAATTCTTCAAGGTGAAACTAATTTTTCCCTAAAAGTATCAAATGTTAAGAACAACTTCGCTCCGGAGTTGAATATTCCAGAAATTTTGTATTTTGGAGGAACTAAAAATGCCACGGTCATTAGCTTACAAGAATTTATTGGAAATGAACCAGATAATAATTATACCCTAGATCAATATCGTTTTTACATAGAATATTTTGATAATGATACATCAAACGTGCCTCCTCAAGAAGTAATCTTACATGTTGTAGAAAAAGGTAAAAATTATACCATGGTTCAAGCTTTTGAAATTGATAATAATTATACTAATGGAGCATTATTCCAGTCGGATTATCTTAAATTTTATGCTCCCAAAATTTATCATTATTATTTCACTGCCAGCGATGGGAAATTTAAAGTCAGATTTCCAATTACTGGTTATTTAAAAATTGATATAAAATATCCTAAGAATAGTATAAAAATCCCATATCATCATTCATTTAACGATGGATTAGGGAATTGGACCATTGATGGAACTGGATGGGGTTTATTAAATCAAACAAACTCCATAGATAATAGGTCTGGAGTAAGAACTGACATCTGGCATTCTATATACTTTGGAAGAGAGCACAATTTTCCAAAAAATTACAGTTATCAACCATATCTTTTGTCAAATCCTTATCCAAATG
>CAZIEC010000089.1:0-3679 GCA_964538145.1 uncultured archaeon | reverse complement strand
TTTCCAAAAAATTACAGTTATCAACCATATCTTTTGTCAAATCCTTATCCAAATGGTTCTATTACAAGTCCTTTAATTGACTTGAATGGTTTAAATGAAACTCTTATTAAACCAATAGTGAGGTTTGGAATTAGAACAAGCATTAATATTGGAGATTTTATATACTTACAAATAAGTGTTAATTTATCTATCTGGACTACCTTAATCACGTTTACTAATGAAGAAAAAGATTGGCACGTGATAAAAATAAATCTAACAGAATATATTGGGAATTTCATACAATTGCGATTTATCGCTAATTTGGATGAAAATTTTGACCCGATTAATTATAAAGGTTTCATGGTTGATTTCTTTTCTTTAGAAAATTACACAAATAAAAAAGCCCCTCAAATATATTTTGATATTAATTCTGATATTTCTTCAAGAACAAATTCAAAGTATGAAAATTATATTTTTTCAATTAATTATTACGATGAGGATAATAACTATCCAGATTATATGTATTTAGAGATTGATAATAAAAACTATTCAATGGTAAATGTAGAAGGAGCATGGAATGCCAGCTATTTTAAAGATGGTCTAATTGGAATAATTTTTGAAAAATCTTTAAGAATTGCCGATTTTGCTAACTTATCATTTAGATTTCATGCTTATGATGGAAAGTATTCTATTAAAACTCAATGGTATAATCGAAACAATGAATTTTTCTCTTTCAGTGAACCTGCTCCCCTACAATTTAATATTCCCTTCGCAAATAAAACTATCGGATATTCTTTTTCATCTAGCAATTTAACTGATTATTATGTAATAGGCGAACCAATGCCAAAAGATTTCACACCTTGGTTGCAAGGGGATAACTCGTGGCATCCAATCACGATTTTAAGTACAAATTACATCTATGGAGGGCGAGGTTTGAGTTATGGTGGGACATATCAAGGATATGGTCAAGATTGGGATATTCAATTGATAACTAGACCAATTTACTTGCCTGGAGAATATAAAACGTATTTAAGATTTTATCATGAAATTTCACTTCAGAATGAATATTATTTAGATGATAGTGAGGTTGATAGGTGCATTTTAGCCATTTCTGATGATAATGGAAACACATGGACTACTTTAAAAGAATATATTTACAATAGTGAATCTTTATCTGGAAATGTTTCAATAGATATTTCTGATTATGCTGAAAAGACAGTATTGGTGATGTTTAGATTAAAAACAAATACTTATACAGTTGGATTAGGATATGGTTGGTTATTATCGAATGTTTATATAGGATATGATGAAAACACGGATTTCATACCCCCTAAAATTAAATTTATCACTCCTTTAGAAAATTCTGTTGTCAATTCCATTATTACTATTAAAGCAAATATTTCAGATGAAACAAGCTTGGATAAAACAAAAATTTTCTTAATGATAAACAATAAAGCAATTCCAAGAGAAGATTTGAATTTTAATGCAACTACAGGGCTTTTAACCTATAAATGGGACACGCAATATTTTTCAGATGGAAAAATAATTTTAAAAATTATTGCTTATGATAAAGAGGGTAATAGAGCAGAAAAATATATTGAAGTAACTGTTAACAATGGTTTTTTTAATTGGAAAACATGGAGACCATGGTTGCTTCTTATTAGTGGAATCACAATCTTAGGAATAATCTTATATATTATATCTGGAAAAAAAGGAAAAATTTGGATTGAAAAGGTAAGAAATTATAATATAGAGAAAATTAGACAAAGAGAAGAATATAAGGAAAGAATGTTAGAAAAAGTAAAAAAAATAGAAGCTAAGGATGATTCTAATAGACCTTTTATTCTCTATTGCAGATATTGCGACTCTTGGTTTGAGTCAAACAAGTTTAGATATATTTGTCCCAGATGTGATCGTGATCAATTATTTGTTGCTTATAACTGTTTAAATTGTGGTAAATGGTATTTTAAAGATGAACCCGGCGATAATTATTATTGTAAGAACAAAAGTTGCAAAGGAATAAAATTGATTCGTCGAGAAGTGGACGATATTAAGAGAATTTTGGAATCTGAAGGAATTAAATTAAGAAAAGATGAATTTAGAAGAAAAAAATATAGTATTTTAGATTAATCTAAATGGAAAAAATATGAGAGTAAGAGTATTCAAGATAAGAAGATTTTTGTATAAATTGAGTACAAAGATAAACTTACAGTTTATCAAGCATTCTTGGTTAGATATGAAGCGAAACAAGGTTAAAGCAGGCTTCGCCATTGCAGGAATAATGGTTGCCATCATATTACTGACTGCAATTGGTATGGTAAATGATACAATGTCTTACAATTACATGAGCTTAATAACAAGCACGACAGGTTCAGCTGATATCATGATTTCTAAAACTGTTAAGACAGATCTAACTTTTAATCCATTCTTCGATGAAAATATTATTGATGAAAAGCTTCAAAATATTCCAGGTGTTGAAGAACTTTTTCCTCGAATAATGATGTTAGTGAAAGTAAGCTCAGATAAATCAGATAAAAATGGCACTCTTGAGTTCTATGGAATTGATTTTAAGAATGAATATTCTAATGGGAATATGGGGCAATTAGAAATCGCTGATGAACAAGGCGAAAAAACAGGGGAAGTCTATGCTGAAGAACCCAATGATGGTGAATGCGTGATTCTTTGGAGAGTTGCTGAGTTATTAAATGTAACTATTGGTGATACAATTCATTTAGAATATCAACAATACCAAATAGATCTTAAAGTAGTTGCTATATGCATTCAAAATAGGAAATTTTCAGACTTTGAGAACGCTTTAATCATCACGAATTTAAAGCAAGCACAAGCATTCTTGAATAGAAAAGGCGAGATCAATATCATTGTAGGGACGATAAAAAACCCTCAATATGTGTATGATGTAAGAGATTTGGAGTCAACAAAAAGAAAACTCAAGGTCATTGGCGCAAGTATTCAAGAAAGACTTGATCCGAACGAATATACGGTTCAAATGCCAAAATTAGAAGAATTAAGTAATGAAGAATTTCTGTTAATAGCAATGACAGTGATTTTTTGGTTTATTATTATCATTTCAATTTTAATAACAGGTATTTTGATTAATTCAATACTTACGACTTCAATAGAAGAAAGGATTCGAGAATATGGAATATTAAGAGTAGTGGGTGGTAAGAAGACTTTTCCCGTTAAATTAGTGGTATTTGAGGGGGCATTAATAGGCATCATTGGCTCAATTATCGGAATAATAGTTGGAAGAATCTTTACTCCTCCAATAGTTAATTTCTTATTCATTATCACGGATTTTAGAATGAAAAATGTAGAATACGTTATACAACCTCAAACAATTTTTCTTGCATTTATTATTGGCACGGGAGTTTCATTAGGAATCTCATTAATTCCGGCTTTAAAAACTGCAAAATTGGACATCGTAAAATCCATAACCCCATTTCATCAAAAAGAAGAAGCTTGGGAAATTAAAAAAGAAGGAAGCATGAATGTGAAATATTTTCTTGCTGGGATTGCAATTGCAACAATTGGAATGGTTGTCTTTATTTTATTGCCCAATATAATAGTTTCTGGTGAATTCATGATGATTGCAATGTTATTTATTGGTCTACTTTCAGCAATTTTAATTGGATTGGTTTTTGCTTCCGTCGGGATAATACCTCTAATTCAGAGGGTAATG
>CAZIEC010000088.1:0-9809 GCA_964538145.1 uncultured archaeon | reverse complement strand
ATTACCATATTGATTGCTAATGTTTATGGAACCGATGGGGGTTTTGCAATTTTAGATTTAGATGGTCCTAATAAGGAATATGGCATTATAGCAGGTTTAGGGGTCTTACCTCGCTTTCAAAGAAAGGGATTAGGAACTATTTTAGCGGTTGCTGCTTGGAATTACTTCAAGGAAAAGAAAGTTAAAGAATTAAGGTGCGAGGTTTATAAAGAGAATAAGACTTCTTATAACTTCATAAAATCATTAGGATTTGAAGAATTTGGAGTAAAAACCTACAAGCCAGAAGATTTTGAACTTGATTAGAAATTTTAAACGTTTTGATGAGATTAAACAAAATCCTCAAGTGATTTTATTTTTTCTTCCAGTAAATTTGCACTATATTCATCTTTTAATTCGCTATAGTAATTTTTAGCTTTAAGGAAATATTTAATTGCTAAATCGTATTGATTTTTTGAAATATGAATATTTGCAATTTTCTCTAACATAATAGCAATCTCTTTAAAATAATCTAATTCTTCGTAAATTCTCAACGCGTTTTCATATGAATTAATAGCCTTTTCTAAATCATTAGTAAATTTATTGTAGATATCTCCCATTTTATTTAGCAATTCAGCAATTTTCAATTTTTCTCCGAATTTCTCATGAATTTCCATTGCCTTTTTGTAAAATTCAATTGCTAGATCATCTTCACCCTTTAGAGCATGCAATTCGGCTAAACTCTCGTAAACTTGACCATTTTTAAGATTATTTTTTAGGTCAATTTTCTTAATCTCTTCCAAACTCTTAGTTAAGAAAAGTTCAGCATTTTCATCATCATTCCAAGATAAATAAATATTACCTAAATAAAGGTAACATTCCCATGTGAACCGTGCAATATCCTTATCAGAAAGAGTCGATTCAATTTTTTCAATTAGTTTAAGCGCTTCATTAAAAAATTGAAATGAACGATCAAATTCGTCTTCTCCCAATTCATAATAATATTTTCCAAATTTTATTCTTGTATGGATTAATCCAATAATATCATTGGTTTTTTTGAAATAATTTTCATTTGATTTTAAAATTTTGAGTACTCGATCACGATCTTTTAAAATTAGTAATATATCTATCATATTATTAGCAGCAACGGCAGCCTCATACGATAATTTCGCTTTTTCTGCTAAGGTTAATGCCTCCTGATATTTTTGATATGAATTTTCGATATCTGAGATATTTAAATACAAATTTCCCAAATTAATTAAAACGCTTATAATCTTGCGAACATCATCAATCTCTCGTAATATTAAAAGAGCTTGCTTAAAATGATAAATTGCTTGCTCAAAAACACCATTTTCCTCGTAGATTAACCCAATTTCGTTATGGCATATTGCTTCTTCAAGTTTTTTGTTTTCTTCTTTAAAGTTTTCTAATGCTAATTCGAAATTTTTTAAAGCTTCTTCTTTTTTCTCATATTTTTCAAATAGGATGGCTTTTTTTAATAATAACTCTCCCATTGGATCGCCATATTTTTCTCTCAGATTTAATTCTTCTTCAATTTTTTCAAGTTTATTTTTTAAATTTACATCATATTCAATATTGTACTCTTGATAATTATTTATATCATTTTCAGGAGTTTCTTCAAGATTATCATCAATGATGGGAGATATACCTTCTCTTAGATGTATGTTATTGTCAATATTTGAAATAGTTCTAGAAATTAACGGCTTGCTACAGTTAGGACAATACTTCCAATGTGGTTGAACGGGATTCTTACAGAATGGACAAGTAAGCATGTTTATAACGCCTTAGATTTTTCCTTGCTTTAAAATTATTATGAAATTTTCATCATTTAAACTTATTTGTTTAAAATATGAACAAAAGCATTATTTTGAAATTAAACTTAAAAAACAATTATTCATTATTTTGGTTCCTTTTCTTACCATATTCATTTAATTTTTTCTCAATTTCGAAATTATCAAGTCCCATTGAATTTAATAACAATTTTATTTGTAAGATCGCATTTTTTGCTTCTATTTTATTAGCAACGTGTAATGCTTTAATATATTGTTCAATAGCTTCCTTGATTTTACCTTGATTAAATAATATTTCCCCGACATATCCTAAACCCTTGATTATTAACTCAGAATAATTAGAATTTATGGCAACATTCGTCCCTTTCTTGAAAAAATATAAAGCATCTTCTAATTCTGAAAATTTCTTTTTGATTATTCCTAAATTAAAGCAGGAAATAATTGTTCCTTTCTGATCCTTGATTTGAGTAAAAGCATCCAGAGCTTTTTTGTATAACTCTAAAAGGACGTCCCAATCTTTTTTTGTTTCATAAATGTGTATTAACATTTCAAGACAATCTAATAGACTATAAATATCATTGTTATCTGATGCTACAGCACAAGCTTCGAGGAGATAATCGGAAGCTTTGTCAAAATCTCGCAATTTAATATAACAATTGCCAATTGATTTTAAACAAACAATTTCCTCCTTGTATTGGTATAATCGCTTATAAATTTCATAGGCTTTTTTATAATTTTCAATAGATTCATCATACTTGCCTTCTTTAAAAAATAAAGTCCCCAACAGCCCAAATGTAGCAGCTTGACCAAGTCGATCACGATTTCTTTTAAAATAAGAAAAACACTTGTCTAAATTTTCTTTAGCTTCAGAGTATCTATCAATTTCTATTTGTAATAAGGCAATATCTGTTAATTCTTTCATGTAATCTGATTTATCACTTTTCTTTTTTAAACTTGGTAATTTTTTATTCTTTTTTTCAATTAAATCTTTAATTTCTTCCTTATTAAGAAAAATATCTTTTTGAAAAAGAATTGGAAATATTCACCGTTATATATGATGTTAGAATTATAATTAATAGAGAAAAAATCTCATTATCTCCAAAAAATTAAATAATATTTTAAAAATAAAATTTTTTATTATGCGCCATAATTATTTGAAATAGTACATTGTTTAAAGATTGGAAGGGAAATTTTAATGAAAAAAAAAGCAAGATTATATGACACTCTTGAAGATGGCAAAACAAGGTGCCACGTGTGCGCAAATGAGTGTTTAATATTGCCCGGCAAGAGAGGAATTTGCAGAACGAGAAAGAATTTTGATGGAGTCTTATACACGCTGATTTATGGTTCTTTAATCTCAAAAGGATCCTTAGACCCGATTGAAAAAAAACCTTTATATAATTTTTGGCCTGGAGCAGATGCATATTCTATCGCATCAATAGGATGTTCTTTTAGTTGTAAAAATTGCCAGAATTGGCATATTAGCCAAGCAACTCCTACCGATGATGGTAAGGAAGGTTATTTTACTCTTGATGGTCTAGAAGGTAGGAAGATCAATTTAATTGAAATGACACCAGAAGAATTGGTTAAGAGAGTGGTTGATAGCGGTGCAAAAACATTAGCTTACACGTATAATGAACCTTTAATTTGGCATGAATGGATTTTAGATACAGCAAGATTATTAAAAGAAAAAGATATCAAGACCATACTTGTAACTAATGGTTATTCGACTCCAGAAGCCACGAAAGAATTATTAGAGGTAGGAATTGATGCTGCAAATATAGATATAAAAGCGTTAACAGATGAATTCTATAAAAATATTTGTGGTGTTAAATCAGTGCAACCGGTACTTGATACAGCAAAAAGGTTTAAAGAAAATGGTGTACACGTGGAGATAACAAATCTTGTCATACCTGATTTAAATGATAGTGATGATGATTTAAAAAAATTAGCAAAATGGGTAGTGGAAAACTTAGGAAAAAATACACCTGTTCATTTTTCAGCTTATCATCCAGATTTTAAAGTGCCTTCCGTGAAAAGAACTCCTTATGAAACCTTGGATAGAGCTTATGAGATCGCTAAAGAAGAAGGATTATATTTTGTATATGTAGGAAACATTTATCACGAAAAAGGAAGCAATACTTATTGTCCGGATTGCGGGCATTTATTAATTGGTAGAAGTGGGTATAGTTTTACGAAAATAGATATTTCTGAAGATAAAAGATGCCCTGAATGCAATCGAGATTTAAAAAATGACATAATAGGAGATGTAGTCTTGAAGCGAAGACATAGGTTCTCCATCTTTTAAATTTCATTCATTTTATAAAATAAAAAAATTTTAAAATTTTTAAAGAAGGTTATAGTAATCCTGTAATTGAAACTCCAACCACAACGATTAAGAATCCTTGTAAAAAGCAAAATAAGGCGATTATTGTAGCTAATGGGGGCCAAGAAATTGCCTTGGAAATTGACATCAATCCACCTATGTAAAATTTTACTGTAAGAGCCGAAATTGCAAAGACAACTATGAAAAGGATGGTCAAGAATAATTTTGGATTAATGAAAATTCCTATAATTTCAATAACTTTCTCTGGTAAGGCTACTATTATTATTATTACCACTAAACTTGCCGCTAGCAAACCGATAACGCTTGCGATTGGTAAATCATTTATTGGTTTTAAAAATGTAATCAAACCTAAAATTATTAAAAAAGCAGCAGTAAAAATGCTCACTTTTGGCTGGGTGTTTGTTGCATAAGCCACGCTTGGGGGAATATTGAGCATTAATTCGCTAATACCTGCCAGCAAGCTTAAGATTCCTACCAAAAAACCTAAATAAGTTAGAAATTTCAAGAATTTAGTGATATCAAAATCCCATTCTTCGACTTTTCTCTCCTTGAATGAACCTCTTCTCCTTGCTTCATACATGGCAAAAATGATCCAAATTATGCCAAGAATTAATATTAAAAATCCACCCATTTGTCCTAAAGGTCTTAGAAAATTTTCTACTATATCAAACTGGAACAACATTATAAATCACGCTCAAATCATGATAAAAATGTATATTATTACTATGATATTTTTTGTAAAATAAATAATTGTTGTAGACCAAACTTTATATTTTTATTTTCATGGATCAGATTTAATTCGTGATGAATTCAACAGTCTTTTTCACGTAATCCAAATATTGTTGTATCTCTTTTTCTTTTTTATCATCATCCCAGGAATATTCTTTTGCCATTATTTCAGCAACTATTTGCGCAGCTTCAGCAGCTTTATAATGCGGAATCCAAAGTGACATTTCGGTTCTTCTGCAAAATACATCAATCAAGTGAAGCGTTAATTCATAACGAAGACTATAAACTATTTCTGCTTTGATAAATTCATTTTCTTCCATAATTCTTTCCTTTAGTCTTGGATCTTCCTTGATTAAGTCCAAAATTTTAAAGGCTCCTTTACCATACTGCTGATACAAGTGATCTAAAATCTCCTCATCCAATTCAATATCATATGTTTTAACTCTTTTATCCCATTCTTCTCTTTCTAATCCAATAATAAATTTCTGGCGTGAAAAATGTTTTTCTCGCTTGGCTTCTGGAAATAGGCCTTTTTCATTAATTTTTTCAAACAGATCTTCAGCCATTGCACGCCATTCTGTCAATTTACCACCAGTTATAGTAAGCAATCCATCATCGGAGAAAAAAATAATGTGTTTTCTTGATACTTCACTTTCAGCTTTACCTTTTTGCATTACCAATGGACGAATTCCTGCATATGTAGATAATATGTTCTTATAATCCAATTCAGCATTGGGAAAATAATATTTCACTGAAGTTATCAAATAATCAGCATCTTCTTTAGTGCAATATGGATTAGCAAGATCACCTTTATAATCTGTATCTGTAGTACCAATAATTGTATATTTACTATCCCTAGGTAATACGAAAAATCCTCTATTATCGATTCTTGATTGAATTATTGTCGCCATTCTATTTTTCACGTGTTCTCGCCTGAATTGCAAGTGTACTCCTTTTGTAGGTCTTATGACTGGTTTAGGAATATTATCGGGATAATTTTCTAACATTTCATCAGTCCAAACTCCAGTAGCATTCACTACAAGTTTTGCTCTCACTTCAAAATCAAAATCCTTTTCCAAATCTTTACATTTTACTCCTACAATCTTTCCATCTTCCTTAATATAACCTACAACCTTACAATAATTAATGGCATCAGCTCCTCTTATTACTGCTTCTTTTATTGTTTCAATAGTTAATCTTGCATCATCAACATTATTGTCATAATAAATGGCACCACCTAAATTTCCCTCTCTTCGAAATTCTGGTTCTATTTCAAAAATTTTTTCAGGAGGGACCCATTCATGGGGCTTAAAATTCTTAAATTCAGAACCTTTATCGCTCAAAAAATCGTAAATTTTAACAGCTCCAAGGATATCTCGCTTTTTATATTTCCCATCCTTTAATGCCACGAATAGGAATGGAATAGGTCGAACCAAGTGAGGAATATGAACCCTCATCCAATTTCTTTCTCTTGTTGCGCTCTTCACTAAGTCCATTTCCCCATAAGCCAAATATCTTATTCCACCATGGGCTAATTTGGAACTACGGGATGAGGTACCTGCTGCGAAATCCTGCATATCTGAAAGCGCTACTTTCAAACCCCTCATTGCTGCTTCTCTTGCCACGCCAGCACCAGTTATTCCACCACCAATTACAAATACATCATATGTAGTTTTTTGAAGTCTAGAAATTATCTCATCTCTAGATTTTAAATTCCAATTTCCATTAAATAATTTTTTCTCTAAAACTTCCATAATTATCATTTTTTTTAATGTAATAGTTATAAATAATATTATCCTAATTTTGAAAATTTTCTTCGTTACAACTTGCTTATTTTAATTAATATGGAATTATAATCGATGTTATAAATCAATTTTTAAAAGGTAAAACAAGGATTATCTTTTTCAAGATAATTCAAGTATTCTTGGATAAATTTTAATAATTGTGGAATATTGGGAGATTTGCCTGTCCTAACGAATATGGCCGTTAAAGCATTGCCTATTAAGATTGCCTCTTCAGGTTTAAAGCCACAAGATAAACTCGCTGCTACACCAGAATGAAAATGATCTCCAGCTCCCGTCGTAAATTTGGCTTGAGATGTAAAAGCTTCAGAAACCCAGTAATGATTAGTTTGTGTTGTAATAGTGGCGAAATGAGGAGCGTGAATGACTAAATAAGAAAAGTCTAAATATTCATTTAGCTTTTTTCCAATATCGAAAAAAGTGGTAATTTCATTTTTAAGATGTTTATTGTGATAACCCGAAATTATGATTTTCGAAAGATCTATTGCCTCTTGATCATTTAATGAAAGTAAAACAGGAATTTCTTCTTGAATCGTTTTCAATATTTTAACCATTTCTAAAATATCATCATTAGTTCTTTTTTTAATATCTGCTAAATCAACAAAAAAGAGTTTATTTTTAAGATGACTTATTGTTGGAAAGATATTTTCCATTAACTTTATCCAAATCTCATTCATTGAGTAAACTAAAGCCCAATGTCCAAATCCCAAGCAATTAGATTCAGAGATTTTAGAAGTTAATTTTTCTAATCCAACACGTTGGAGGAGTAAATTCCAATTAATGTTATAAATGTTTT
This sequence comes from uncultured archaeon, assembly GCA_964538145.1. Taxonomy (GTDB): domain Archaea; phylum Asgardarchaeota; class Lokiarchaeia; order Sigyniarchaeales; family SOKP01; genus SOKP01. Next base: position 2,348 of record CAZIEC010000088.1, on the reverse strand, counting down.
TAAAATCCGTTATCATGACTTTTCCATCATTAAACTCTAATCCAATCGTGCTTCCAGGATTTTCAATTGAAATTAGATTTATCTCTTTATTTTCTTCAAAATATTTAAAGTATTGATTTATACTTGGATAACCAGCAGCAGCGATTAAGTTTACTTTAAAACCCAAGTTGTTTATTGCTTTACAAGTGTTAGGTGCAAATCCTCCAGAAGTCTTTCGCTTTAAAACTCTTTCGACATTAGTAGAACTTCCGGCTACATCAACTAATCGTTGTCCAAAATTTTTCATTGAATCAATTTTTTTCCAATCTGAAATGCTTGTTCTTTTTAGAACTAAAGAATACAGAGAATCTACATATCCATCTAGCCCAAGGAAAAAGGTTTTCTTCTTCAAATTCTCTTTTAAAAAATAGAACTTACTAAGCACTCTCTCACGAGCTTCAATAGTAACATCAAATTGATTTAATGGTTCATGCATTATACATCATTATTAAAAGATGTAGGAATAAATCTTTTAACTAAAATAATTAGGATAAGAGTTTGTTTCTTGATATTTAAATCATTCCTTTAGTAATTTGCTAAATATTAATGGTAAAGAATAAATATCCCAATAATTATGTTCAATGCAAGCTTTAATTAAACCAGAATATTTTGAAGGATTTTCTAAATACATTCGATAACATGTTCCAACTAAATTGCTAGGTAAGTCATTTTTTCTTTTAAAATTAAGCAATTTCTCTTCAATATTTGTTAGTGAATAACTTGAAAATTGATTTTTATATTTTCTACGACAGTTAAAATAAAGATCAATATGATGATACTTTAAATCATGATAATTTAAAATATTAACTTCATCATTCATTAGGGGGTTTCTTTCAAAAAAATATAAAAATCGATTTATGATATAAGGAATATCAAAACTTTTACCATTATAACTAACAAAACATTTAAATTTAGGAAGTATGTTCTTTTCTAAGTATTGCAACATTGATATTTCTTCTTCTAAATTCCTAATGAAAAGCTCTTCGATTTCAAAAAATTCATTTACAAAGTACCCCAAACCAATAATAATGATGGGGCTATTGTATAGATCTAAAGTTTCAATATCAATAAATAGAAGATCATTCAAATCAAAACAAAAGCTAACATCTATGTCTTGCACATAACGATTTGAATATAATAACTTATAATTTTTCTCTTCAATTAATGATAAATACCATTGTGCTGGCTTGCTATATTTTAACATGTATTGTAAGTCTAAAAGTGACTTGATTCCCCTCTTTTTCAATTGTGCTTCAATATTGTATCCAATATAATAAATAACTTTTAAATTTTCCATTAAATCTTGTTTAGATCTACTTAAATCAATATCACATGGAAGCTTAATGTCTTTCCATGAAATTTTCATGAATTCTCCCATTTCATTTTTCATAATGGAGTGATTTGGGAACAAATCTCCCAAAGACTTTCCTTCGTACTTTTTAATGAAAGGGGAGATATTTAATTCATCATGATATTGGTAAAAATCCATTTTAAATTTAAAAGAAAATCATTATTTTTAATAATATAAACACTATTGATTTTTTAATAATTATATTAACTATTATTTTTTTTCTAATTATTTTTTTTAAGATTTAATTAGGCATTATTTAGAGACTACTTTTTTCAAGTATTTTCGGTATCGTAAAAGTAAAAGTAGTTCCAACACCTGGCTTGCTTGTAAATGAGATGTCCCCTCCATGCAAATTAACTAACCTTTTTGTTAGTGGTAAACCTAAGCCTGTACCTGGAATAGAGTTTGTATAGGGATTTTCAACTCTCTTAAATTCTTTGAACACTATATCGAAATCTTCTTCTTTTATTCCAATACCAGTATCTTTCACGTGAAAGATCCATTCTTTTTCGGTTTCTTCAATTTTAAGGGTAATTCCTCCTTCTATTGTAAATTTAATTGCATTACTCAACAGATTATATAAAATTTCTTTTAATCTCACGGGATCAGCATGAATGAATTTCTTTTCTTCCAATCCTTCTACTTTAAAATACAAGTTTTTTTCTTTGTAAAGTGATTTTAAAGATGAATTTATTTGATTTATCATAGTTATTAATTCAATTTTCTCTATATTCAACTTTAGCTTACCAGATTCAATCCTAGAGATGTCAAGGATCTTGTTAATCATCTCTAGGAGGTGTTCTGAAGAAAACTTAATGTCTTTAATGAAATCCAACTGTTCGGGGTTAAGAGACCCGTATGAACCATCTAATAATAAATCTGAGAAACCAATGATTGCGTTCAATGGTGTCCTTAATTCGTGAGACATTAAAGATAAAAATTCTGTCTTAAATTGAGA